>NZ_JBFTNF010000015.1:0-111036 GCF_056397345.1 Cupriavidus sp. 05N38 | reverse complement strand
GGTGGTGGCCGCCAAGCTGGACCTGGACGACGACGCCGTGCGCCAGCTGCAGACCGTCCCCGTGCGCGGCAGCATCCCCGGCGGCGTGCCGACCGACCCGACCATCTACCGCTTCTACGAAATCGTGCAGATCTACGGCTCCACGCTCAAGGCGCTGGTGCACGAGCAGTTTGGCGACGGCATCATCAGCGCGATCAACTTCAAGCTCGACATCAAGAAAGTGGACGACCCCGAAGGCGGCCAGCGCGCGGTCATCACGCTCGATGGCAAGTACCTGCCGACCAAGCCGTTCTGAACGGCACGCCGGTGGCGGGATGGCCGCGGCACAAGCGGCATCCGTCCACCGCCCCCGGCGGCGCCCAGCGTAGTCGCCGGCCGGCGCCGCGATGCCCGGCACGCGAAGCGGCTAGCCTGCCGCGACGCGGGGGTCGAAGTCGAACTCGATGCGGATGCCGCCAGGCTCGCAGAGCATGGTGTGCCGCTTTGGCCCGGCGCCCAGCTGCTCGGGCGAAAACTCCACGACCACACCCGGCCATTTCGAGACACGCTCGAATACCTCGTTGAATTTTTCTTCCGTGGCGACGCGCAGCGCAAGGTGGTGCAGGCCCACGTTAGTCTTGCGGTCGAAACCGGTGAAGCTCGCTACATCGGCGACCTGCCACAGCGTCACCAGGACCTTGCCGTCCGAGACAAACGCCGCAGGGTAGTCCGGTTTCTCGCCGACCTGTTTCCATCCCAGGCACTGGATGAAGAAGTCTCGGGTACGCGCCAGATCCGGCACGCTCAGCCCAATATGGTCGATGCCAACGGTCATGGATTCTTCGTTCATGGTTTCGCCTTTTCAGGATGGTCGGAATCCCCCGGGGGGGACCTCTACATCCTGTCGCGCTGACGGGGAGGCGTCAAGGTGCATCAATGGCATTTCCGGAACTGACGAAAGCCTCCCCGCAGGCAATGAAGCCGATACCGCGCACCTGCCGGCGCAGCGCGGCGACGCTCAGTCCAGCGTGATCTTCAGGTCGCGGATCAGCTTGTGCCAGCGCAAGGTCTCGCTGCGCAGCAGGTCGGCATATTGCGCGGGCGTGCTGCCGACCGGCTCCACGCCGAAGTCCACCAGCCGCTTGTTGACGGCCGGCTCCCTGATGGCCGCCACGACCTGCTTGTTCAGCGTGGCGATTACCTCGCCCGGCGTGGCGGCCGGCGCCACCATTCCCACCAGCGCGGCAGCCTCCACGTTCTTGTAGCCGGCTTCGGCAAAGGTCGGCACATCCGGCAACTGCGGCAGGCGGGTCGGGCTGGCCACCGCCAGGGGCTTGACCTTGCCGCCCTTGATGAAGCCGGCGCCCGAGGCCAGGTCGACCATCATGGCCGGCACCTGACCGCCTGCCACGTCGGCCAGTGCGGGCGCCGCGCCACGGTAGGGCGCGTGGACCATGTTCAGCCCGGCCTCCACCTTGAGCAACTCCATTGCCAGGTGGTGCGGGCTGCCGGCGCCGGCGGAGGCGTAGTCGATGCCGCCCGCGCCGGATTTTGCCTTGGCCCTGGCGATGAATTCCTGCACGTTGTTGACCGGCATGCCCGGGCCGACCACGAGGATCATCGGGAACTTGCCCAGCAGCGTGACCGGCGCCAGGTCCTTGACCGGGTTGTAGGAAAGCGTCTTGTACAGCGCCGGGTTGAAAACCAGCGTGCCGTTGTCCGCCGACAGCACCGTGTAGCCATCGGCCGGTGCGCGCGCGGTCTCTGCCGCGGCGATCGCGGTGTTGCCACCCGGCTTGTTGTCGACCAGCACCGGCTGGCCCAGCTTGGCGGACAGCGCCTGGCCGATCGAGCGCGCCAGGAAGTCCGAGCCGCCGCCGGCCGGGTAGGGCACGATCCAGCGCACCGGCTTGGCCGGGAAGGGGGATTCGGCCGCAAGCGCGAAGGACGCCCAGGGCAGGACTGCCAGGCCGAGTCCGACGGCCAGGAATTTGCGGGTGGTGTTCATGTCTGTCTCCGGTTTCTAGTCATTTTTGGTTTCCTGCATCGCGCGGTGCCACGCCTGCGGTCAGTGCCGGAGCGGCCCCGCGGCGGCGGGCGGGGGTGCGCCAGCGCCCCCCGCCCGCCGGCCTCATACGCTCACGTGCCGCAGGTCGAGCACGCGTTGCGCCTTGCCGGTGGCGGTCGTCTTGATCTCACCGGCATTGAGCACGCGCACCGTCGTGGACACGCCGACGATCGTCTTCACCCGCTGCTGCAATTCCCTCGCAAGCTGGGCACGCTCGCTCTCGGCGAGGGCGTCGCAGAGTTCCGCCCGCGCTTCCACCGACACGGAGAGCGCATCCAGGTGGCCGTCGCGCGTGACGCACAGCTGGTAGTTCCCGCTGAGCCGCGCGATGCCGAGGATCAGCTCCTCGATCTGGCTGGGGAAGACGTTGACGCCACGGATGATCAGCATGTCGTCCGAGCGTCCCGTGATCTTCGCCAGCCTGCGCATCGAACGCGAGGTGGGCGGTAGCAGCGAAGTGAGGTCGCGCGTGCGGTAGCGGATCATCGGCATGGCTTCCTTCGACAGCGACGTGAACACCAGTTCGCCGTGGCTGCCGTCGGGCAATACCTCGCCGGTGATGGGGTCGATGATCTCCGGGTAGAAGTGATCCTCCCAGATGACCGGGCCATCCTTGCTTTCGATGCATTCGCACGCTACGCCGGGGCCCATGATCTCCGACAGGCCATAGATATCGAGCGCCTGGATGCCCGCACGCGTCTCGATCTCGCTGCGCATGCCCTGTGACCACGGCTCGGCGCCGAAGATGCCGAGCTTGAGCGAAGACGTCGCCGGATCCATGCCCTGGCGCGTCATCTCGTCGATCAGGTTGAGCATGTAGGAGGGCGTGACGAGAATGATGGACGGCTCGAAGTCGCGGATCAGCTGGACCTGCTTTTCGGTCTGCCCGCCGGACATCGGCACCACCATGCAGCCGAGCCGCTCCGCTCCGTAGTGGATGCCGAGGCCGCCGGTGAAGAGGCCGTAGCCGAAGGCGTTGTGCAGCGTGTCGCCGCGGCGCCCGCCCGCGGCCCGGATCGACCGTGCCGTCACGTTGGCCCAGGTGTCGATGTCGTTCGCGGTATAGCCCACCACGGTCGGCTTGCCGGTGGTGCCGCTGGAGGCGTGCACGCGCACCACCTCGTCGCGCGGCACCGCAAACAGTCCGAAGGGATAGTTGTCGCGCAGGTCCTTCTTCGTCGTGGTCGGAAATTTCGCCAGGTCCGAGAGCTGGCGCAGGTCGTCAGGGTGGACGCCGGCCGCGTCGAAGGCGCGGCGGTAGTGCGCCACGTTGTCGTAGGCGTGGCGGAGCGACCATTTGAGCCGCTCCAGTTGCAGCGCCTGGATCTCGTCGCGGCTGGCTAGTTCGATGGGGTCGAGTTCGCTCGGATGGGGAATGGGCTGGACCACGGTTGTCTCCTGGATATGACGCTACTGAATAGGATCGGACGGTGGCGGAGATGGGGGCGCCACGCAGCGGCCTGCCTCCTGGCGATGCGAGGCGACGGTCTGTGCCGTCGTCCGTCGCCAGGCTGGCAAGCGTCCGGTAGTACTTGTATCGATGGTTGGCGGACCGAAGCCGCTCAGGCGCCCGTAGCGGGCGCGCTGGCGGGCACGCTATGCAGGCGAGCGCTGCGCAACATGGCGGCGGCTCTGCACGACGCGGAACCGGTTGGCGACGAACGCCGAGTCGGCGAGGCTGGCGTTGGCCGCGGGATTCGCCCCGGTGGCATGGAAGTCGGAAAACGCTGCCGACTGGTTCACGAACACGCCGCCCGCGAGGTTCACCGACAAGGCGACACCGCCCGTCACCGCAGCCTCTTCGGCCGCTTCGAGCACCTGCTCATCGGTGCTGTAGACGGATAGCGTCAGCGCGCCGCGCGTGCGGGCGATGCGTGCGGCGAGTGCCAGCGAATGCGCGGTGGAGTCGGTGGCGACCACGAACGCGATCGGGCCGAACCATTCCTGCGTGAACGCGGCTTCGTCGCCGCTGGCGTCGAGCTTGCGCAGCAGCGGTGTGCTGACACGGGCTTCCGGATAGGCCGGATGCGCCAGGCTGCGGCTGTCGAGCAGCGGCGTGCCAAGCCGGGCTGCCTGTCCGATGCGGTCGAGCACGCCCTGGTTCTGGATCGCGCCCGTCAGTTCGACGGCCTTGGCCGGATCGGCGGTCAGCTTCTGCACGGCGTCGGCGATGGAGCGGGCGACGTCGTCGAACGACACCGTGCCTTCGGCCGTGCGGATGCCGTCGCGCGGCACATAGATATTCTGGGGCGCGGTGCACATCTGGCCGGAGTACAGCGCGAGCGAGAATGCGATATTGCGCGACACGGCCTTCAGGTCTTCGGCCGAGTCGATCACGATCTGGTTGACACCCGCCTTCTCCGTGTAGACCTGCGCCTGGCGGGCATGCGCTTCCAGCCAGTCTCCGTTGGCGGTGCTGCCGGTGAAATCGATCACGCGGATCTCGTCGCGCGTGGCCAGCGATTGCACGAGGGGCCCGTCGTTGGGGGCGGTCGCCAGCAGGGTCACCACGTTGGGGTCGAAGCCGGCCTCCGCCAGCACCTGGCGCGCGATGCGCACGGTGATGGCGAGCGGCAGGATCGCGGCGGGATGGGGTTTGACGATGACGGCATTGCCGGTGGCGAGATCGGCGAACATGCCGGGATAGCTGTTCCAGGTCGGGAAGGTGCAGCAGCCGATCACCAGCCCGATGCCGCGCGGCACGATGGTGAAGCGCTTTTCCATGGCCAGCGGCGGGTTCTTGCCTTGCGGCTTTTCCCAGTAGGCCGACTCGGGGACAGCGCGCATTGCGTCCCAGGCGTAGGCGATCGCCTCGAGCGCGCGGTCTTGCGCATGCGGGCCGCCGGCCTGGAACGCCATCATGAAGGCCTGCCCCGTGGTGTGCATGACGCTGTGCGCGATCTCGAAGCTGGCGCGGTTCAGCCGCTCGAGGATTTCCAGGCTCACGCCGATCCAGGCCTTCGGGCCTGCCTTGCGGTACTGCGCCTGCGCCTGCTGCACCGCCGGGATCAGTGCATCCGGGTCGGCCTTGGGATAGCCGATGTCCAGTGCGAAGCCGAACGGCGAGTGTTCCTGGCCAACGGTGCCGCTGCCGCCATGGCTGCCGGCCTGGTCGAGCGCGAAGGGCTGCCCGAGTTGCGCCTTGAATGCCGCTTCGCCGTCAGCCGCGGCGGTCTCGCCGTAGGCGCGCGGGCTGGGCATCTCGTTGAAGGGACTCCAGTAGCCGCGCGTGCGGATGGCTTCCAGGGCGTGTTCGAGGGTCTTTTCGTGTTTGGTAAACAGGGAGTGGTTCATCGCTGGGGGCCGCTTTTTCTGGTAGGTTGCAGTGATCGGATTACCGTTCGTCGTAGCTCACGACAACCCGGTCCGACACCGGATGGCATTGGCAGGTGAGCACGAAGCCATCGTCGATTTCATGCTGTTCGAGCGTGTAGTTCTTTTCCATCTTCACTTCGCCTTCGAGGACCTTCGCCCGGCACGTGCAGCACACGCCGCCCTTGCAGGCATAGGGCAGGGCGAGGCCGGCCTTGAGGCCGACATCGAGCACGCTGATTCCCTGGTACGGCAGGCGCAGCTTGCGCTTCTTGCCGTCGATGATCAGTTCCAGGTCAGCGGCCGGCATGTCGTCGGTGATCTCGACCGGTGGCACGCCGGCCTGGGGCAGCGGCGTGCCGAAGCGCTCGACGTGCACCTTCTCCGGCGCCACGCCGGCAGCCTTCAGGGCCGCTTCGGCGGCGTCCATCATCGGTCCGGGACCGCAGATGAATGCCTCGTCGATCTCCGTGGCCGGCGTGAGCGTCTGCAGGAAAGCGCGGCACTTGTCCTGGTCCAGCACGCCGTTGAACAGTTCGACTTCCTGCAGGTCGTCGGACAGCACGTGATACAGCGAGAACCGGCTCATGAAGCGGTTCTTGAGGTCTTCGAGTTCCTCGGCGAACATGATCGCGTCGACGCTGCGGTTGCCATACACCAGCGTGAAGCGGCTGGTCGGCTCGGTCTCGAGGGTGGTCTTGATGATGGCAAGGACGGGCGTGATGCCGGAGCCGCCGGAGAAGGCGACGTACGACCTTGACAGGTCGGCGTTCAGGTGCGTGAAGAAGCGGCCGTCGGGGGTCATCACTTCGATCTCGTGCCCGGGGCGCAGCGTATCGAACGCAAAGTTCGAGAATCGCCCGCCGCGCACCCGCTTGATGCCGATGCGCAGTTCGCCGTCGCGGTCGTAATCGGTGACGCCGACACAGATCGAGTACGAGCGGCGCGTCTCCTCGCCGTCAAGGTGGGTCTTCAGCGTGACGAACTGCCCTTGCGTGAAGCGGTACGCGTCGCGCAGCTCGTCGGGCACTTCGAACGAGACCGTGACGGCATCGGCGGTTTCGGGCCGTACCTCGCGGATACGCAGCGGATGGAATTGCGGAGTCGCCATGATGTCGGTCCAGGTCAGTACGGTTTGAAATAGTCGAACGGCTCGCGGCAGTCGATGCAGCGGTATAGGGCCTTGCACGCCGTCGAGCCGAATTGCGCCAGGCGCTCGGTGTGGTGCGAGCCGCATTGCGGGCAGGCCGGCGTGGCGCTGGCGGCGCGCGCCACGAAGCGGATCGTCGTTTCCCGGGGCGCCTGGTGGCTGCCGCAGTTGCCCATCGGTGGCGCGATGCCGTAGCGGCGCAGCTTCTCGCGCGCATCGGCGGTGATCCAGTCGGTGGTCCATGCCGGCGCGAGCACGGTGGCAATCCGGTGCGGCACGATGCCGGCCGCGCTGAGCGCCTGGCCGATGTCCTCCGCGATCTGCGACATCGCCGGGCAGCCCGAGTAGGTCGGCGTGATCACAACCTCGACGGCGCCGTCCGCGCCGCGCCGCACGTCGCGCAGGATTCCCAGTTCGCGCAGCGACACCACTGGGATCTCCGGGTCCGGCACCGCTTCCAGCACGGCCCAGGCGTGTTCCAGCGTGGCGTCCGGCGTCATCATGGCGTTGGCGTTCATCATGTCCTACCAGGTTGCACCAGGATGCTGGCGTGCCAGCGACTGCATTTCGGCCAGCAGGTAGCCCATGTGCTCGGAATGCTCGCCGTGCTTGCCGGTGGTGATGTACTGCACCGCGGCGGGGGCACTGAGAGTTGCCTCGGCCAGCGTCGCGGCGACGTCAGCCTGCCATGCGGGCTCGAGGTCCGCCATCAGCGGGCCGATGCCGGCCGCCGCGATCGCGGTTTCCACGGCGTCGGTCGCGAAGAACTCCTGTGTGTACGGCATCAGGTAATCGAGTGCCGCCTGCGCCCGCCGGTGCGATTCGTCGGTGCCGTCGCCCAGGCGGACCAGCCAGTCGCTTGCGTGTTGCAGGTGATAGCGCGTCTCCTTCAGCGACTTGGCCGCGATCGCCGCCAGTTGCGTGTCGGCGGACGACTCCAGGGCGGCCCACAGGTGGATCATCAGCGCCGAATAGAGGAAGTTGCGCGCGATCGTCACGGCGTAGTCGCGATCGGTGCGCACCGTGCCGGCAAGCGGGCCGGCGTGCGGCAGCTCGGCGATGGTGTAGTTGGCGAACTCGCGCTCGGTGCGGAAGTACGCGTAGCTGTCTTCGGTCTTCGTTGCGCCGCCGGCGGCTTCGTCGAGGGCCGCGGCATGCGAGTACAGCAGGCGGGACTGGCCGATCAGGTCCAGGCTGATATTGGCCTGCGCGATGTCTTCCTCGAGTGCCGGGCCCTGGCCGCACCACTCGCTGTTGCGCTGGCCGAGGATCAGGGCATTGTCTGCCAGCCGGAGCACATAGGAGAGGTGGGCGGACGCATGGGGGGAAGTATGGGGTGACGTAGTCATGGTCATGTCCCGCCTCACATGTGGTCGACTTCGGCCGGCAGCACGAAGAAGGTCGGATGGCGGTAGATCTTGTCGCCGGCCGGCTCGAAGAATGCCTCCTTGTCCGCCGGGTCGGACGCCGTGATCGCGGCCGACGGCACCACCCAGATGCTGACGCCTTCCTGCCGGCGCGTGTAGACATCGCGCGCCATGCGCAGCGCGGTGCTTGCATCGGACGCATGCAGGCTGCCGCAATGCTTGTGGTCCAGGCCCTGCTTGCTGCGTACGAATACTTCCCAGATCGGCCATTCCTTGCTCATCTTCGTCTCCTGTTCAAGCGGCTTGTTTGTGTGCGCGCGCCGCCTGCTTGGCGGCATGGGCGAGGGCGGCTTCGCGTACCCAGGCGCCGTCGTCGTGTGCCTTCACGCGGGTGGCGAGGCGTTCCTTGTTGCACGGCCCGTCGCCGTTCACCACGCGCCAGAACTCTTCCCAGTCGATCGCGCCGTAGTCGTGCGCCTTGCGCTCCTCGTTCCACTTAAGGTCCGGATCGGGCAACGTCACGCCGAGGATCTTGGCTTGCTCGACAGTCGCATCGACGAATTTCTGCCGCAGGTCGTCGTTGGAGATACGCTTGATGCCCCACTGGAACGACTGCCCGCTGTGGATCGAATCCTTGTCGCTCGGGCCGAACATCATCAGCACCGGCCACCACCAGCGATTCACCGCCTGCTGCACCATGTCCTTCTGCGCCTGCGTGCCCTTCATCATCGAGAGCAGGGCGTCGAAGCCCTGGCGCTGGTGGAACGACTCCTCCTTGCAGATGCGGATCATTGCCCGTGCGTACGGGCCGTAGGTGCAGCGGCACAGCGGGATCTGATTCATGATCGCCGCGCCATCGACCAGCCAGCCGATCACGCCGACATCCGCCCAGGTGGGCGTGGGGTAATTGAAGATGCTCGAGTACTTGGCCTTGCCGGCATGCAGTGCATCGACCAGCTGGTCGCGCGAGACGCCCATCGTTTCGGCCGCGCTATACAGGTAGAGGCCGTGGCCGCCTTCGTCCTGCACCTTGGCCAGCAGGATCGCCTTGCGCTTGAGGCTTGGCGCGCGGCTGATCCAGTTGCCTTCGGGCTGCATGCCGATGATCTCGGAGTGCGCGTGCTGCGAAATCTGCCGGATCAGCGTCTTGCGATATGCGTCTGGCATCCAGTCCTGCGCCTCGACCTTGCCGTCGGCCCGCATCAGCGCGTCGAAGCGGGCTTGCTCGGGAGAGACGTCGGCGTTCGCCGTATCGATGGGCTGGAGGCCGCCTGGGATATCAAGTGACTGGGTGTACATGAGATTTTCCTGGGGGATCTGGAGACTGAGTATATTAATAAACCGACCGGCCGGTCGATGAATTATAAGAATCGATTCGAAGATTTCAATAGGATTAGATTTGCGGGTGATGCCGGCGATGTTCGCGAGATCGGCAAGCGGACGGAAGGCCGCCAAATGCAGGTCGCGCATGGGACGCCGCTGACGCTTCGCGATGCCCTTGGCGCACATGCCGATGCGCGCCCGCGCGTATCAGGCACCCGGCGCGGGCATCTGCATCCGCGATGGCGGGATCGCGATACGCCATTTTGCAAGGGACCGCGAGCCAGTCACCATGGGAAAAGAGGTCGCTGCCGCCGCGAAGCACGCTGCCGGCGACCCTTTCCACCAAAGGAGACAAGGACATGGCACCACGGAAACTCTTGCAGGCCTGCCTCGCGTTCAGCGTGGCGACAACGGCGTTCGCCCAGGATCCCTATCCGTACAAGCCGGTGGCCGTCGTGGTCCCGCAGACGCCAGGCGGCGCCAACGACGCCATTGCCCGCATCGTCACGCAGAAGCTGTCGGAGCAGTTCGGGCGGCAGTTCATCGTGGAGAACCGGCCCGGTGCCGGCGGCAACATCGGCACGGCCTACGTCGGCAAGGCCGCCGCCGATGGCTATACGCTCCTGTTTACCGTAAGCAGCGCGCACCTTATCAATCCGGCGCTGTACAAGCGCACGGGCTTCGATCCGGTCCGCGATTTCGTGCCGGTGGGCAGTGTCGCGACGGCAGGGTATGTGCTCGTTGCCAATCCCGCCTTCGGGCCGAACAACGTCAGAGAACTGGTCGAAGCGGCGCGCGCGAAGCCGGACACGATCATGTATGCGTCCGCCGGCAACGGCACCTTGAACCACCTGATCGGCGAAATGCTCCAGCACAGCGCCAACATCAAGCTTGTCCATGTTCCTTACAAGGGCGCTTCGGCTGCCGTGGCGGACGTGGTGGGCGGACAAGTGCCGCTATCGGTGCAGAGCCTGCCGTCGGCGCTGCCCTTTATCCGCGCGGGCAAGCTCAAGGTGCTCGGCGTCACCAATGAAAAGCGGTTGCCCTCCATGCCGCAGGTACCCACCGTGGGGGAGACGCTGCCGGGCTTCGGAGCCACCCCCTGGTACGGGCTTTTCGCCCCCGCGCATACGCCCGGCGCGGTGGTCGGCCGCCTTCAGGCGGCCCTGAACAAGGTCATCGACAGCCCCGACGTGCGCGACACCCTCGCCCGGCAGGGATGCCAGCCCTTCGTGTCGGGCACGCCGCAGTTCGAGGCGCTGATCCGCGACGAGTTGCCGCGCTGGGCCGCCATCGTCAAGGCAGCCGGCGCGACCGTCGACTAAGCCCGGCGCGGCTGGCCGCTTGCGCTATGCGCGCAAGGCGGCCAGCGCGCGGGCCGACGGGCACAGGTGGTCTACCAGCAGCCGCGCCGCCACCGGCAGGCTGTCGTAGGAGCGGATGCACAGATTGAGCTTGCGCCGCGCCCATGGCTCCTTCAGCCCGACCGGCCGGATCTTCAGCACCCTGGCGTATCGTTGCGCCAGGCTCTTGGGAAGAATGACGATGCCCATCCTGGACTCGACCATCARGCAGACCGCGTCGTAGCTGTTGACCTGCATGCGGAATCTCACCGGCACGCCGAGCTCGCCGGCAGCGCGCATGAGCTGCAGGTTGATGAAGCTGCCGGTCTGCAGACCGATCAGGTAGTGCTCCAGCAGTTCGGCGCTGGTCAGCCATTTGCGGCCGCCCAGGGGATGGCCGGCAGGGACCACCACGACCAGTTGATCCTCGCGGTAGGGCAGCGTGAGGACATTCTGCGGCTGGCTGCCCAGGTCTGCATAGAAGCCCACATCCGCTGCGTTCTCGGCCACCCCGTGCAGGATGGCGCTGCTGATGCGTTCCTCCAGCTGGAGCTGCACGTGCGGGTATTTCTCGACAAAACCCTGCAGGTCGGCCGGCAGGAACTGTGCGATCGAGGACACGTTGGCGAAGATGCGCACCAACCCGCGAGTGCCGCTCGAATAGTCATGCATCAACGTGAAGATATTGTCGAGGTCGTTGATGATGCCGCGCGACAGGTTTTGCAGGGCGACACCCGCCGGGGTGGGGGAGATGCCCTTGTTGCTGCGCTCCAGCAATTGCGTATTGAGGACGTCTTCGAGATCGCTGATCCGCTTGCTGACCGCGGAGGCGGCGATATGCTCGCGCTCCGCGGCAGCGGCGATGGTGCCAAGCTCGGCTACCGCGAGGAACAGCTTGAGCGAAACCGGGTCGATTTTCATGGGCGGGGAGGAGTCTCCGGAACGGGGCCAGCCGCGACCGCACGGACCGCGCGGCACACGCGCCGCGCCAGGATCGTGCCCCGGGGTAGCTGCGGGCTTTGTCCTGCCGCAGCCAACAGGCGGCAAGCCGGTGTGGCGAGCCCGCCATCGTGCGTGGCGATGGCTATATTACGCTCCTGGCCACGCCATGGCGCGATGCCCGGCGCGGCGCCAGAGACACGGGCATGCCCGTGGCGGCGGTCGCTTCAGGGCCGGGCTGGCCACACCGGCCGCCGTGGCGGCCGGCGCAATCAGGGCCGCCAGGCGAGCGACAGGATCGCGCGCAGATCCGCCGCGGTCCTGATCGGGCGGATGTTGTTGCGCGTCACCATCGGGTGGGCCAGCGCGGGCGCGATCATATCGTCGACCTGCTGTCGCGTGAGACCGAGGTCGTCGAGCGTCGTCGGCATGCCCAGTCGCTCGAGGAGATTGCCGAGAATCGCGTGGAAGGGCCGGTCCGGCTGCCCCAGCGCGGCGCGAATCCGGTCGTGCTGTGGCACCGCCCAGCCCTCGAGCCACCTGGCCTGGGCCAGCATCAGCACACAGGCCGCATCGCTGTGCGGAACCCCGCCGCGGGGCCCCACGATGTGAACCATCCAGTGGCTGAAGCCATGGGGCACCGACATTTGCCCCATCCCCGTGTACCACGTCGCCAGCTGGCACTGGGTGAAGGCATCGAGCACGCCCCGCGCGAGCAGAGGCAGGTTTTCCATGTAAAGCGTGATGGCTTTCTCGGCCAGCACGCTCGCAAACGGATGCGTCGATGACGAACACGCCGTGTTGATGGCGTGGTCGAGGCCGCGGATTCCCGTCGACATCAGCAAGCGCACGGGCGTCTGGAGAAGGAGCGCGGGGTCGTAGATGATTGCCTGCGGCGAGCCGTCGGGCACGACAAAGCGCGCCTTCAGCCGGGTCTCGTCGTCGATCGGCGTGCTCACCGGTGTCCACTCCGACGTGGCCAGCGTGGTGGGGATCGCGATCTGGCGGATCGCCGCCGGCGCTTGCGAGGTCGTCAGCATCTCGGTGCCGTCGTCCGACAGGACGAACTGCAGCTCGAGCAGCCGCGCCCTGTCATACACGTTCTCGGAGAGGCAAAGTTGCATCGCCTTGCACATATCCATGACCGAGCCGCCGCCGACCGAGACAATCACGTCCGCGCGCGCATCCCTTGCCTGCCTTGCCGCCCTGAGCACATTGGACAGCGGGGAGTGCTCGCCGACGTCGTCGGTCAGGCCGACCAGGCGCTCGCCAAGGCATGCCCTGATCTGCCCGATGAACTCTGTCTTCGTGTTGATCGACCGCGAGCAGACGACGAACACGCGTCGATACCCGAACAGCGACAAGACGTCCGGCAGCGCCTCGGCTGCCGACACGTTGTGGAATACGCGCTCGTGTCCCGTGAAGCGGTAGCGAAACGCCCTGTGTCCGATGCTTTCCATCCTGGTTTCCTTGTGATCCCGGCGCGCGACGGAGCGCGGCGCCTGCAGGTCACCGAATCATGGCGCCAGGGTGTCGGCCCGAAAACAAGTGGTTCGCGAGCCTGCCATCGTGAATGGAGATGGCGGCAGCCGGGGCGCATGCCGGGGCTGCCTTGGATGCCTTATGGCATGGACCGCAGGACGGATCGCTTCGGGCGCGAGGACAGCCGGTCCACGGCCCTTCGTACTTCAGGAACGGTGCGGAAATGTCCAGTCGCTTTCCGGAGAGGATTTGGCCAGAAATGAGAACGATGTGTTCTCATCCGGCATGTTTATTCCCTGCGCCCGATTCCCTAGACTCTTGTCATGTCCATTGAGTCGAGAATAAGGACTCAATAAATAGGCAAAAACCAAGGCATCTGGGATGTTCCGAGAATTAATTTCCATAGTGTTGGCCGGATCGATTGTTGGCCATTCTCTGCCGGCCGTGGCCGGACCCGACTTCTACGTCATCGAGAGGGCCAGGGCGGAAAAGCGAGCCCTGGCGAAAAAGAGGGCGGATACGACGAAGGCATCCAGCCCTGGAGCCGGTGTTTCCATGCTTACGCCGCGTGGCGTCGAATACAGACCGGAGAGCAAGATGTCCGGTGGATAGGCGACTAGCGGCAGGCGCGAACCGGCAGCTGCCAGGCGGGTGGCGGGCTACCCCCTCGGATGGGGAGGGCGGTTGAAAACCATGGGGAAAGGCGCAAGATGACCGGCGTGATTGGATTAATCAGTTTTTTCCTGCCGGAGATTTAATTATGAAGCGCACATCCCTGTTTGTCTTGTCTCTTTCCTTTGTCGCGGGTATTGCCGCAGCACAGGCACAGAGGACGCCAGACCCATACACAGACGGCGCGCGCACCGGAAGCCGGGACCCGTACACGGAGGGCGCGAATTCCGGCAAGTTCGATCCGTACACCAGCGGCGCGAGGCAGTCCACCGCCGAAAAACTGAATCCGTCGCAAGCTACGGGGCCGGACAAGCCGAGCCGCGATCCCTATGGCAGCGGGGCCAGGAACGGCGCACGCGACCCCTACACCGACGGCGCCAGGAACGGCCCGCRTGACCCCTACACCGATGGTGCGCGCTCGGGCAAGCCCGACCCCTTTACGGACGGCGCGAAGTCGAAATAGGCGCGCAGTCGTGCCGTCCGTGTGATCAGTATCCGCTGGGGCACCTGGCCATGCATGATGAATCTGCAGTCCCGGCGGGTACATTTCCGGCTGGCAAGGTATTCTGGATCGGCCTGATCCGACAACCTATACTTGCGGTGATAATCACCAGGCAGCGTGGGGCTTCGGAAAATTAGCGGTGTGACCACGCGCCGGCCCCGCGCCCGGCGGTGACTTGCCACGGCGACGATCATGAGTCCGACTGGTTCCCGAGGAGCAATACGAGCGAGATGACGCAAGCCCAGACGCTACCCGGCCCGGCCTCGGCCCGCGACGCGAAATGGAGGCCAGCGCTGATCCGCACCAAGCTGGTTCCGCCATACACGCGCCATCAGATTGCCCGTCACAATGCGCTCCAGCTCCTGTCACGCGGCACCGAATGCAAGCTCACAGCCCTGGTTGCCCCCGCAGGCTTCGGCAAGACCACGCTTCTTTGCGAGTGGCGCAATGCACTTCTCGAGCAAGCGTACGCGGTGGCATGGCTGAGCATCGATCGCGAGGATGACGACCTGGTCCAGTTTACGGCCTACCTGCTGGCCGCAGTCCAGCAGGCGAGCGCCGAGGTAGGCGACCGCATGCAGCAACTCCTGCGCAATGACTATCTCGCACCCGTGGAGGCGCTTCTCGCTGAGCTGCTCAACGAGGTGGCGGCATGGGAGGGGAAGCTCGTCCTCATTCTCGACGACTTCGATCGCCTTCGCTCCGGCGATATCCATGAAGCCGTGTTCCGGCTCCTGCGCTATGCACCGGAGAACCTCCATATCGCTATAGCGGGCGAAGCGAGCCACCAATACCGCTGAGTTATTTTGCGTCCCGGGGCCAGCTGCTGCGCCTGGGGCCGGAAGACCTGCGTTTCGATCCCGCGGAAACGCAGGCCTTCTTCTCGAAGACGGCAGGGGTGACGCTGGACGGCGAACAGACCCGGAAGCTTCTGAGCGCCACCGAGGGTTGGGTCGCAGGGTTGCAACTCGCGTCGCTGGCGCTCAAGCAAGGCGGGGAGGGCGAGGATCTTGCGGCACAGTTGCCGCGCGCCCGGCGCGACATCGCTTCCTACCTGAGCGAGAACGTCATGGCGCACGTGCCTGGCGAGATGCTGGACTTCCTGCTGGACATATCGATCCTGGACCGGCTCTCGGCGGCCCTGTGCAACGCCGTGACCGGCAGGGACGATGCGCGCAAGAACCTCGAGTGGTTGCTGGCCGGCAATATGTTCCTGCGCCCGCTTGACGCGGAATGGGAGTGGTACCGGTTTCATGCGCTGTTCACGGATTACCTGCGCAAGCGCCTGCAGGAGGAACGGGCGGAGGATATCGCCGGCCTGCATCGCAGGGCCAGTGCATGGTATGCCGGCCAGTCCCTGTGGCCGGAGGCCGTCAAGCATGCGCTCGCCGCGGGCGATGTGGACCAGGCCGCGAGCTGGGTCGAGCGCTGCGCCATGACGCTGGTCGAAGCCAGCGATGTACGAACAGTACTGACCTGGCTGGCCAAGCTTCCGCACGAGGCAATACAAGGCCGGCTGCGCCTGCGCCTGGTTCATGCCTGGGCGCTCGCGCTTTCGCTGCAGACGGTGCTGGCGCAGCGGGAACTGCGCGCGGTCGAAGCCGACATCGCTCGCGACCGCTCCGTTGCCGACAGCATCGGCGTGGAACTGGCCGCCGTGAAAGCGTTGATTGCTGGCCTGTCCGATGCGAGCCGGGATTCTCTCGAGCTCGGACGGAGTGTGCTGGACATGCGGCCGGAACCGAACTCGTGGGAGGAGGGCATAGGGCTGACCACGCTCGTGTTCGGGTTGGCATATGCGTCCGAGTTCGACGAAGTGCAGCGCCTGCGCGACCGTGTCTCCCATGGTGCCGAGCGGGGTGCGCCCCTCTATGCCACCGTCTATCGGCAGAGCATGGTCGGCCTGAGCCTCTTTGTGGAGGGCAGACTGGAAGAGGCCGTGACCACCCTGGAGCACGCGCTTGGCCAAGCCAACGCAAGCGCCGGCAGCCAGTCCGCGGCCGCCGTACTGCCGGTTGGCTACCTTGCCGCGATCCGCTATGAGTGGAATCATCTCGAGCGGGTCGCCGAGATCCTGCGTGGGCGGCTCGATATCGCGCTCCAGGCCTGTTCCCTGGGTCCCCTGGCGGGCTTCTGCATCACGCTGGCGCGGCTGGCGTTCCTGAACGGCGACGTGGATGAAGCGAACGGGATCGTGGAACGCGCCGAAGCCGTCGCGAAGGAACGCGGCTGGCTCCGCCTGCAGGTGGCCTGCAAGGCCGAGGCCATCCGGCTGGCCATTCGCGCCGGCAATCTCGGGCGCGCCGCCAGCATGGGGCATGCGCTTGAGACGCTGCTGCCAGGCGAGAATCCACAGGCACTGTCAGGCAGCCAGCGCGAGACATGGCAGCGGCGCGAAGCCGCACTGTGCCGGTTGCTGATTGCGCGTGGGCGCGCCACGGAGGCGCTGCCACGTCTGCGCGCCATGCAAGCGGAGGCGCGCGTCGCGGGCATGCGCTATGTCCTGTCCCAGGTGACCGTGCTGCTGGCCGTGGCCACCCTGAGCGCGGGCCAGCCCGAGGACGCTGCCGCGGCGATCGGGGAAGCGGTGATCTATGGCCAGGACAACGGGCTGTGCAGGGTGTTCCTCGACGAAGGCGAACCGGCGCGCGAGATCCTTCACGCGTTGCGCAAGCGCCCCGACGCCTTTCCAGGTGTCGAGTCCTGGTATATCGAGAAGGTTCTCGCCGGGCTGGACGCGACGGGAAACGCCGCGGCCGCGCCGGTGCGGCCCGCCGCGGAGCGCCCGCCCGAGCGAACGGCGGCCAGCAGGCTGAGCGCCCGCGAAGTCGAGATCCTCGACTACGTCGCCCGCGGCCTTTCGAACAAGGAAATCGCCCGGGCGCTCCGGGTAGCCCCCGAGACCATCAAATGGCATCTCAAGAACATCTATGAGAAGCTGAGCGTGACGTCCCGCATTCAGGCCATCCAGAGCGGACTGGGCATGGATCTGCCCCGCCACGACCGGCCGAAGGGGCATGCCTGACGCAGGCGTTCAAACGCCGCCTCTCCGGCGGCGCTTTATCTCGTCGGACACCGCGCCGGACACCTCGCTCGCGCCGGCCATGATACGCGCGCGGTGTTCAGCCGGAGCGGGCTCCGGCTGAACATGCATACCCGCGGATACGGGCAAGCTGCTAGGCAGATGGCGTCAGAACGATCTTCCCGATATGCGTACCGGAGTCCATCAGTTCATGCGCCTGCGCGGCGTTCTCGAGCGGGAAGGTCCTGTCGACGAGCGGCTTGATCGTGCCGCCTGCCATCAGGGGCCAGACATGTTCCTCCAGTTCGCGGATGATCTGCGACTTCTCGGCTGCGGTGCGGGAGCGCAGCGTCGAGCCGATATGGGTCAGGCGCTTGGTCAGCATCGGGAAGAAGTCCACGTTCTGCGCCGCCCCCTTGATGACACCGATCTGCAGGATGCGCCCGTTCAATGCGGCCGCGGCGTAGTTGCGCGCTACGTAGTCGCCCGCGATGATATCGACAATCACGTCCACGCCGTTGCCGTCGGTGTGGCGCATCACCGCCTCGACAAAATCCTCTTCGAGGTAGTTGACCGCGTGGTCGGCGCCGAGCCGTAGACTGGCGTCGCGTTGCGCCGCGGAACCGACCGTCGTGATGATCTTGCTTGCGCCGAAGGCTCTGCTCAGCATGGTGGCGGTGGTGCCGATGCCCGATGCGCCGCCGTGGATCAATACGGTATCGCCCTTTGCGAACTTGCCGCGCTGGAACAGGTTCAGCCACACCGTCATGAAGGTTTCCGGCATCGCCGCCGCCTCGATCAGCGTCAGGCCGGGCGGAATGCGCAAGGTGTTGCTCTCGTTGGCGACAGCAAACTCCGCGTAGCCGCCGCCGGGGATCAGGGCGCACACCAGATCGCCCGTCTTGAATTGCGTGACGCGGTCTCCCAGTGCGACGATTTCGCCTGCCACCTCGAGTCCGGGGATATCGGATGCACCCGGTGGCGGGTCATACAGCCCTTTGCGCTGGAAGACGTCCGGGCCGTTGACGCCGGCCGCAATGATGCGAATCAGCACTTCGTCGGGTTTCGGCCGGGGAACGGGACGCTGTGTCGGGACGAGAACCTCCGGACCGCCCGGACGGACGATTTCGACCGCGATCATGGAATCACGAAGGGTTGACGGATTGATGGACATGAAAAATCTAAAATAAACCTAAAGGATTGATGAATTTTCGTTTAATCATATTTCAATGAGAAATTGAAAAAACGATAAGAGAAAGTATAGGTTCTTCCGAATATTCCATGTGATGCGCTTGCTCAGTGCACGAATGCGAAAATGCATCAGTGGGAGGCGCAGTGGGACTTGCCGCGTGATGTCTTGTGCCGATACGCACTACGCGCCACGCGCGCGCGGGCACTTCTCTGCCCATAAGCCGCGCGCCGGAACGCATTGTGCGTGCGTTGTCACCTTCGAGTTGCGTTCATTCCCGATGCCCCCCGGATGGGGAGGCGGCTTGCATGGCCGTGGCAGATCCGGATGATGCTTGCTGTCGGTGGCAGGCTGGCCGCGCGTGAAGCGTGATGCCGACCGCAACTTCATGAATCGCGATAGCCGGCAGGCCCGTCGCCAGAGGTCGACCCACCTGACGTTGCGGCGGGGGCGCCGTTATCGGCGGCCGCCGCCGCGTTGTATCTCGTGTCCCCCGCGGCCGATGCGCGATCAGACGCACACGCTGGCGCGATGCCGGAGCGGGTTGTGCATGACTATCTGGCGTAAGGCGCGTGTGCGCGCCATACGTCGCTGAGAAAGGCGCCTCGCGGCCATGCACCGGCGGCGGGTGCGCACGTAGATGCCATGAAACTGATTGACTGGAAGGATTGGGAAGTGTTTTGCCGCGTGGTCGAGGGGGCTGGCTTTACCGCCGGCGCCACCTTGATGGGAATCCGCAAGTCCGCGGCGAGCGCCGCCGTTTCCCGGCTGGAGGCCGAACTCGGCGTGCGCCTGCTGGAGCGCACGACCCGCAGGGTCAGGGTGACGGATGCCGGCCGGCAATTCTATGACCGTATCGCCCCGCTTTTCGGGGAGCTGCGGGAGATTGGCTCCGACTTGTCGTTGGCCAACAGGGTGGTGCACGGCACGCTGAAGATCGCAACGCCCTACGAGGTGGGTGCGCAATACCTTTCTTCCAGCCTGGCGCGGTTGATGTCAATGCATCCCGGGCTCGAAGTGCAGGTCGATGTCACCTGGGACCAGCCGGATCTGGTGCGCGATGACTACGACGTGGCTTTCGTCATGACCAGTGATTCCCTTCCCGACAGCTCCCTGGCGGGAAAGCGCGTACTGCGCATGGAGCGAGGCTTCTATGCCGCGCCAGTCCTGGCCGACAGGCTGGGCCCGGCGCGCACGCCGGACGAGCTTGTGGCGTGGCCGGCCATCGGGGCTCCGGACGAGAAGAACTGGGAGTTCGTGGCGGCGGGCACGCTCGAGGACAGGCGCCTGGCCGTAGCGCCCCGCCTGCGCACGGATAACGCCGAGATCCGCAAGCGGGCCGCGCAGGACGGCCTTGGCGTGGCGCGCTTCACTTGTCCGTTCGTTCATGACGAAGTAAGGAACGGTACGCTGGTGCGGGTACTCCCCGACTATGCGTCCGCTCCCGTGAAGGTGTACGCCCTGATGTCGACGCGAAAACACCGGACCGCCAACGTGCATGCATTTCTCGGCCTCCTTGAAGCGGAACTTGGTGCGGCAGGCGCCGCGTTGCAGGGAAGCCCCGCGGCCGCGCATGCCCTCGCAGCCCGTCGGAAGGCCTAGCAGGCCAGGGGCGGGCATCGCGCATGGTGCGGTCCAGCCGCGGTTCCTTCCCGCCCGGAGCCGTCACCGGCGCGCCGGGCGTCGGCGCCCCGATCAGTGCCGGCTCGCTTCGGCCGCGCCGAAACCGGTCTGCGCGCGCACGAACTGAGCGTCGAAGGCCTGCCGTTCCGCCGTCGCGCGGGCACTGCCGTCCAGCCTGGAAGCCGCCCAGGTCACGAGGAACGCCAGTGGCATGGAGAACAGTGCAGGGTGGTCATAGGGGAAGATTGCCGCGGGATGGCCCAGTACGGATTTCCAGACCGCCGGGCCCAGCACCACCAGGCCGACGGACGATACCAGGCCGGTCAGCCCGCCCCACACAGCCCCGCGCGTGGTCAGCCCCCGCCAGTACATCGAGAGGAACAGCAGCGGGAAGTTGGCTGACGCAGCGATATTGAATGCCAGCGCCACCAGGAAAGCGAGGTTCTGGCCCTTGAACAGCATCCCCAGCGCAACGGCGATGGCACCGATCACGAGCGTTGCCCGCTTGGTGACCGATACCTCCTCGGCTTCGGTCGCGCGGCCGCGGCGTATCACGCTGGCGTAGAGATCGTGCGAGATGGCGCACGCGCCCGACAGGGCGAGACCAGACACCACCGCGAGAATCGTGGCGAAGGCTACCGCGGCAAGGAAGCCAAGGAACAGGCTGCCGCCGGTGGCGTTCGCCAGGTGCATGGCGACCATGTTGCCGCCGCCGAGGAGCTTTCCTCCCACCTTGCCCGCTTCGAAGAAGCGAGGATCGGTTCCCACGATGACCATGGCGGCCAGGCCGATCACGAACATCGCCACGAACATGTACCCGATGAAAGTGCTGGCAACCAGGACACTGCGGCGTGCCTGCCTTGCATCGGGCACCGTGAAGAACCGCATCAGGATGTGCGGCAGGCCGGAGAGGCCGAAGATGGTCGCCAGAGACAGCGACAACGCGGAAACGGGGTCCGCGAACAGGCTGGCCGGGGACAGCAGGGCGATGCCGCTCGGGTGGACGGAGACGGCCCTGGCAGCCAGGCTTTCGAAGCTGAAGCCGAAGCGCGCGAAGGCGAGCGCGGCAAGCAGTGTGCCGCCCAGCATCAGGAGCACGGCCTTGATGATCTGCACCCAGGTGGTGGCGATCATGCCGCCAAACGTGACGTAGACGATCATCAGGCAGCCGACGCCGATCACGGCGTAGTGGTAGTCGATCCCGAACAGCAGCTGGATCAGCTCCCCGGCCCCCACCATCTGGACGACCAGGTAGAAGAAGACAACGATCAGCGAGCTGATCGCCGCCACCCACCGCGTACTGACCGGATCGAGCCGGTGGGAGACGATATCCACGAACGTAAACTTGCCGAGATTGCGCAGGCGTTCGGCCATGAGGAAGAGCATGACGGGCCAGCCGATAAAGAACCCCACGATGTAGAGCAGGCCGTCGAAGCCGCGCGCGTAGACCAGGCTGACGACGCCCAGCAAGGTGGCCGCCGACATATAGTCCCCGGCCACTGCCAGTCCGTTCTGGAGGCCGGTGATGCCGCCGCCGGCCGTGAAGAAATCGCTGGCCGTCCTCGTGCGCTTCGCGGCCCAGTATGTGATGCACAGGGTGATGGCGACAAACACCAGGAACATCGCAATGGCGACCGGGTTGAGCGGCTGGCGGGCGGCGGGCTCGACAGCAGGACCGGCCCAGGCGGGTCCCGCTGTCGCGGCAAGCTTGGTGGCGAGGGCGGCAGCCAGCAGGCGCAGGCGAGCGTATCCGGTCACGAGAGCACCTCCTGCAGGATCTGGCTGGCAAGCCTGTCCAGGCCGCGATTGGCACGCGCCACGTAGATGCATGTCGCGGCCCAGCCGATCACGATCACGGCGATCGCCAGGACGATGCCGAGATTCGTCATCGCGCCCGCCGCGATGGGCCTGGCCAGCACGGCCGGCCGCATCGTCACCATCGCCATCAGCAGCAGGTAGGCGCAGAGGACAATGCATAGCAGCGTCCAGGATAGCCTGGCCCGGCGTGCCGCCAGTTCCCTGAAGCCCGGGTGTTCTTGTATGCGGCGTGTAGCCGACGCAGTGGTCATCGTTGTCTCCTCGTGGGTTGTCCGCCTGGGCGGACCTTGGTTTTGCCGTTCGTGCGGCGGCATTGGTGCATGGGCTTGCGGTGGGCTACTGGTACTTGTCGCGCAGCAGGCGCTTGTTGATCTTCCCGACGCTGGTCTTCTCGATGGCATCGACGAAGACGACCCGCTCCGGCACCGCGTACTTCGAGATCACGCCGCGGCGCGCGCAGTCCCCCAGGTGCTCCCGTATGGTTGCTTCGTCGGCGCTTTCACCCGGCTTGAGCACGACCAGGGGCAAGGGACGCTCGCCCCATTTGGGGTCCTTCACGCCAATGACCGCGACTTCGCGCACCGAGGCGTGGCGCGAGATCAGGTCCTCCAGTTCGAGCGACGAGACCCATTCGCCGCCCGTCTTGATCACGTCCTTGATGCGGTCGGTGACCTGGAGGTAGCCGTCGCTGTCAATCGTGCCGATGTCATTGGTATGCAGGTAACCGCGCGCCCACAGTGCCCGGGATGCCTCGGGGTCCTTGTCATATCCCTGCGTCAGCCACGGCGCGCGCACCACGATCTCCCCGCTTGCCTTGCCGTCGTGCGCGACATCGCGCATTTCCTCGTCGACGATGCGCAAGTCGACCAGGGGAATCGGCAGGCCGGTCTTGGTCCGTATGTCGAGCTCGCGCGACGCTTCGCCCGCCATCGACGTCTTGACCTGGGCGAGCGTGAGGATCGGGCAGGTCTCTGACATGCCGTAGCCGGTGAAGACATCGATGCCCCGGTCGATGGCCGCTTGCGCGAGGCCGCGCGGCAGCGCCGAGCCTCCGACGATGACCTTCCAGCCCGCCAGGTCCGCCGCTTGCGCGGCGGGACAGGAGAGCACCATCTGCAGGATGGTGGGCACGCCGTGCGAGAACGTGACCTTCTCCCGCCCGAGCAGCGCGAGGAGCGTTTCAGGCGCGTAGCGTCCGGGGTAGACCTGCTTCATCCCCATCGCCGTGGCGACGAACGGCATGCCCCACGCATGCACGTGGAACATCGGCGTCATCGGCATGTACACGTCGTCGCGGTGCACCCGTCCCTGCGCCGGCGCGCTTGCGAGAGCGGCCATYGTGGCCAGCGTATGCAACACGATCTGGCGATGGCTGAAGTACACCCCCTTTGGCTGCCCGGTGGTGCCGGTGGTGTAGAAGGTGGTCGCCCTGGTGTTCTCGTCGAAATCGGGAAACGGGTAGTCGGGCGAGGCCGAAGACAGCAACGACTCGTACTCGTCGGCGAATCCGTCGGGCGGGTCGGTGGCCTGCGGGCTACCCTGGGCGTCTTCGAGCAGGACGAAGGTGTCGACGGTGAGAAGGTGGGAGCGGATGAGCGCCAGCACCGGCAGGAAGTCGGCGTGGATCAGCAGGGTCTTGGCGCCGGAATGATTCAGGGTGTAGATGATCTGTTCCGGCGCAAGCCTGACGTTGACGGTGAGCAGCACCGCGCCCATCATCGGCACGCTGAAGTAGGTTTCCAGGTAGCGATGGCTGTCCCAGTCCATGACCGCCACCGTATCGCCGGGGACGACGCCGATGGAACCCAGGCCGCTTGCCAGCAGGCCGATCCGGTGGCGCATGGTCCAGTAGCTGTGCCGGGTCTGGTCGCGATAGACGATCTCTTGCTCGGGGTGCACGGCGAGCGGCGCGTGCAGCAGTTGCTTGATGAGGAGCGGGTAGGCGTAAGCAGATGACGTACGCTCGTTCGGGGAAGGCATGGGCACGGTTTTCCTTTGTTGTCCTGGCGGCAGAATCAATGCGAGTCTTGATGGAAGGCGAGGGTGCCGGCCGCGCCCGCCATGACGGTCTGGCCGAGCCCGGTGACCTGTGCCAGCAGGTGATCGGCATAGAAGCGGGCCGTGGCGCGCTTTGCCTGCAGGAACGCGGCATCGCCTTCGCCGCGCAGGAGCCGGCCCTGCGCGATGCGCAGCGCGCGGGCCATCTGCCAGCCGCCGCAGACGAGCCCTGCGAGCTTGAGGAAAGGAGTCGCGCCGGCGTACACGGCTTGCACGTCTACGCTGTGATTGCGCACCACCCATTCGACGCAAGCCTCCAGCACGCCGACGGCCGCGGTCACTTGCTCATGTACCACCCGCACATCGTCCTGACTGCCGAGTTCAGCAAGCAGTGCGAGATCGGAGCGCATCATCGCGACCACGGCGCGTGCCGTGCGCCCATTGTCCCTGGCGATCTTCCTGCCGACCAGATCGTTGGCCTGGATGCCCGTGGTTCCCTCGTAGATCGTGGTGATCCGGGCATCGCGCAGGTGTTGCGCGACGCCGGTCTCCTCTATGTATCCCATGCCACCGTGGACCTGAAGCGCGGTGTTGGTGACTTCGACAGTCATTTCGGTGGCCCAGCCCTTGTTGATCGGGGTGAGGAAATCCACGAGGGCCTGCTGGCGGGCACGCTCTTCAGGGTCGCTGGCGGCATGCAACATGTCGCCCGCGGCGGCCAGGACGTAGGCAACCGCCCGGGCCGCTTCGGTCAGGGCCCGCATGGTCATCAGCATGCGGCGGACGTCAGGGTGGCGGATGATGGCCGCGGCGCCGGTCTCGCGGTCGCCGACCGGCCTGCCCTGGGTGCGTTCACGCGCGTAGCGCACGGCTTGCTGGTAGGCGCGTGCGGCGATGCCGATGCCCTGCAACCCGACTGCGCCACGCGCTTCATTCATCATGACGAACATGGACTCGAGTCCGCGGTTTGCCTCGCCGACCAGGTATCCCACCGCGCCTTGCGCATCGCCATAGGCCATCACGGCAGTCGGGCTGGCGTGAATTCCGAGCTTGTGCTCGATGGACACGCACCTGACATCATTGCGTGCGCCTAGCGTGCCGTCAGGCATCACCAGGAACTTCGGGACCAGGAACAAGGAAATGCCCTTGACGCCAGGGGGCGCATCGGGCATCCGCGCCAGCACGAGATGCACGATGTTCTCGGACAGGTCATGTTCACCGTGGGTGATGAAGATCTTCTGCCCGTAGATGCGGAAGTGATCGCCTTCGGGGACGGCTCGGGTGCGCACCGCGGCGAGATCGGAACCGGCCTGCGGTTCGGTCAGGTTCATGGTGCCGGTCCAGCGTCCCTCGATCAGCGGTGGCAGGTAGCGCTGCTTCTGTGCATCGGAGCCACACAGCATCAGTGCCTCGATGGCGCCGCCGGTCAGCATCGGGCAAAGCGAAAAGCCCATGTTCGCCGCGGCGAGCATCTCGAAGACCGCAGCCGCGACCACCCTCGGCAGGCCTTGGCCGCCGTACTCCTGCGGAAAGCGCAGTCCATTCCATCCCGCGGCTACGAACTGGCGATACGCTTGCTTCACCCCGGGTGGTGTGGTGACCTTTCCGTCGGCGAGCGTACAGCCGACCACGTCACCCTCGCGGTTGATCGGCGCGAGCACTTCGCCGCTGAACTCCGCGGCGGCGTCGAGGATGGACGCGACCGTATCCGCCGTGGCGTCCCCGAAGCCGGGCAGGGCGGCGATATCAGCCAGCCCGGCCAGTTCGGTGAGGACAAAATTCATGTCGCGCAGTGGCGCGCTGTAGTGACTCATGGTGTCTGATGGTCTGGCAATGCCGCGAGGGACTGGTGGAGGGAATTGCGTCAAGCGTAGGCGTCCTTCCTTGCGCTTTCAGCCCCTCCGCCGGGGAGCCCGGCGCAGGCGCCACGCCTCCCCATCCGAGGGGCTGGCACGTGCGGGGAACGCCCTTAGTCTTCTGCAGGCTGATGCACGGGCGCTGGCGCCCAGCAGCGTTCGTGCGCAATAGGAGCGCCGGCCCGGCTAGACCCCTGAGGAGACATATTCATGGCAGTCACGCATTCCATCCCGCAACCGTTTTCCGACCTGGAGGGGAAAGTCGCACTGGTGACCGGGGCTTTCAGCGGCCTGGGACGTCATTTCGCACTCACGCTCGCCCGTGCCGGCTGTCGCGTCGCGCTGGCCGGGCGGCGGCTGGCAGCGGGCGAGTTGCTGCTGTCGGAGATCCGGGAGGGCGGTGGCGAAGGCTGTGTCGTACCACTCGACGTGTGCGAATGGAGGTCGGTATTCGCGGCGTTCGATATCGCCAGCCAGGCGCTGGGCCCGATAGATATCGTGGTGAACAATGCCGGCATTGCGACGACAGGGCCGGCCATGGAGACCACGGAGGACGAGTGGCAACAGGTCATTGAAACCAACCTGAACGGCGCCTGGCGGGTCGCCCTGAGCGCGGCGCGCCATATGCGCGATGCGGGTAGCGGAGGAAGCATTGTGAATATCGCATCCATCCTCGGCATGCGCGTTGCACAACAGGTGCCGGCCTATTCCGCCGCCAAGGCGGGCCTGATCCACCTGACCCGCTCGCTGGCGCTCGAGTGGGCGCGCTACGGCGTGCGCGTCAACGCCCTGGCTCCAGGCTACTTCGAAACGGATATCAATCGCGAGTTCTTCGAGACGCAAAGCGGCTCGGCGCTGATCCGGCGCATCCCCCAGCGCCGCCTCGGCCAGGCTGGCCAGCTTGACGGGGCGCTGCTGCTGCTGGCTTCCGATGCCTCGGACTACATCACCGGAACGATCCTCCCGGTGGACGGCGGACACATGGTCAGCTCGCTCTGAACGGGCGTGGCCCGGCGAGATGACCCCGATGGGCGGTTCCCCAAGGAATCAGGAGCATTTCAAGCAATGAACACAACAAATCCGGACCTGGATATCCACGTCCTGGCCGAACTGCTGCATGGCGTCGGCCTGACAGACTACCGGTGCCTGAAGGCGCACCGCCTGACCGGCGGCCAGTCCAACCCGACCTACCGCATATCGTGCGGCCCTCGCCAGTATGTCCTGCGCACAAAGCCGCCCGGGCAATTGCTGGCCTCGGCGCATGCGATCGACCGCGAGTACCGCGTGCTGCAAGCCTTGCAGAACAGCGAGGTGCCGGTTCCACGTGTCCACTTCTACAGCGACGATACCTCGGTCGCGGGAAGCCCGTTCTACATCATGGATTACCTCGATGGCCGGGTCATGGTCGATCAGTCGCTGCCGGGCCTGGCTGCTACGGAACGCAGTGCCATCTACGCGGAGATGAATCGCATCATTTCCACGCTGCACATGGTCGACTATGCCAGCCTGGGGCTGGGCGACTTCGGCAAGACCGGAGACTACCTGGCGCGCCAGATTGCCCGCTGGACCCGCCAGTACCGGCAGTCGGAGCAAAGCATCCGGGCGATGGACGCGCTGGCCGACTGGTTGCCGGGCCATGTTCCGCCGGAACATCTCGCTTGCCTGGTGCATGGGGACTTCCGGCTCGACAACCTGGTCTTCCACCCCACGCAGCCGCGCGTGATCGGCGTGCTGGACTGGGAACTGTCGACGCTGGGCAATCCCCTGGCGGACTTCGCATATCACTGCATGAGCTGGCATATCCCGCCGCAGCTCTGGCGCGGCATCGCGGGTCTCGACCTGGCAGCGCTCGGCATTCCCGATGAGCTGTCCTACGCCAGGTCGTACTTCGGCGCCACGGGGAACGACGCAACGGAGCACTGGACCTTCTATCTCGCGTACAACTTCTTTCGCCTCGGCGCAATCATGAGCGGCATCGCACAGCGCGCGCAAGCTGGCAATGCCGCCTCGGCAGACGCGGTGGAGACCGGCCGCAAGGCCGGGCCGATCGCCGAGATCGGCTGGGCATACGCACAGCGCAATCACTTGCCAGGGCGGTAGCGCCGAGGCTCCCATCGAGTGCCTGCGGGCACTCGCCTGCGTTGCGCGGGCAGATCACGCGCAGCTTGCGGGGGGATCACGTGTGGACCGCGCGCCTTGATTGCCTGCAGGACCGGTGGTGAGCAGAAATGACGCGCGCCGCGGGCCAGATCCTGGGCCGCGGCGCGTCCGGCCGCATGGCTCGCGCCATGCCGCGGGTTTATCCGTTGAGAGTCACATCGTTGCCAGAGTCGGTGCGCGCCCCATCCGTGAAGGGATCGCGCTTGCCGAGGCCGGCGACGACAGACGTGCCGGACAGGCTATTGATTTCGGCGCCATGCGCTCCATCCGTGAAGGGATCGCGCTTGCCGAGGCCGGCGACGACAGACGTGCCGGACAGGCTATTGATTTCGGCGCCATGCGCTCCATCCGTGAAGGGGTCGCGCTTGCCGAGGCCGGCGACGACAGACGTGCCGGACGGGTTATTGATTTCGGCGCCATGCGCACCGTCCGTGAAGGGGTCACGCTTGCCGAGGCCGGCGACGATGACGATCGCAGGGAGTCGCCCGTGAGCGGAGCCCAACAGTCGTGCGGCAGCGGGGGCGCGCTGGCTGGTCTTGGCCGCATGGGCTGACTGGAACGGCAGCCGCGTCGTGGCGGGCCCGGCATTGCCCGCGAACACGGGGGAGGCAGCGAACGTGGCGGTCAGGGCCATCGCCACGCCGGCGATGGTGGAACGAGTAACGGTCTTCATGTTGGTACGTCCTTTGAACAATCAGAACACGGGGGTATCCGCCGCACCTCGCGAAACGGATAGCGTGTTCGGTGATCTGATGTTAGTAGTCACCCTGTACGGGATAAATACCTACATGAGGAACAGATTGTTCTCTGATACGTGCCAATCGGTCGGGGCTCGGTATCCGCGGGCTTCAGCCCGGTGCCGGTCGAGCCCGTCCTGGCCTCAATGGCGCGGCTCGCCCTTTGGCACGCCCAGCCACATCGCCGCGCCGCTGGCCAGCAGCAATGCCGCGAGCAGATAGAGCGCATTGTCCATGCTGCCGGTGTGCGTCTTGATCTGGCCGATGACCCAGGGGCTGACAATGCCGCTGGTGATGCCGATGCTGCTGATGAAGGCAATGCCGGCCGCGGCCGTATGCGCCGGCAGATGGCTCGGCGGCAAGGACCAGAAGATGGGCAGCGCGGCGAAGAYCAATACCGTTGCGGCGGACAGCAGCGCGAGCATCGCCGGAAAGCTCGGCAGGTGCAGGGTCAGCAGCGCCAGTGCCAGCGCCCCGCCGGCCGTGCAGGCAATGAAATGGCGGTGCCGCTCGCCGCGCCGGTCCGAGTTGCGGGCGATCAGGATCAGGCCCACCGCACCGATGGCGTTGGGGATGACCGAATACAGGCTGATCGACATCACGTCGGTGATGCCGAAGTCCCGGATCATCAGCGGCATCCAGAAGCTCAGCGTCAACGAGCCGCAGGTCAGCGCGAAGTAGATAAAGGCGAACAGATAGATGCGGGGATTGCGCAGGGCCTGCATCAGCGCGGCGAAGGAGTGCGCATGGGTGCCCCGTTCGCTCTCGCCGTTGTGCGCGGCCAGGTAGGTTTTCTCCTGGTCGGTGAGCCAGCTGGCCTGTTGCGGCTTGTCGACCAGGAATGCTGCGGCCACCAGTCCCAGGACGACCGCGGGCGCGCCTTCGATGGCGAACATCCACTTCCAGCCCTGCAGGCCGAGCACGCCGGCCATGTCCCGCATGATCCAGCCCGATACCAGTCCGCCCAGCACGCCGGCCACGGCCACCCCCGCAAAGAAGATGGCCATGACCGCCGCGCGCCGGCGCGCCGGAAACCAGTAGGTCAGGTACAGCACGATGCCCGGGAAGAATCCGGCCTCGAATACGCCCAGCAGGAAACGCAGCGTATAGAAATGGGCGGGGGTCGACACCATCATCATGCCGACCGAGGCCAGTCCCCACAGCACCATGATGCGGGTAAAGGTGCGGCGCGCGCCAAAGCGGGCCAGCAGCATGTTGCTGGGCACTTCGCACAGCACGTAGCCGACATAGAACACCGCGGCGCCCAGACCGTACATCGCATCGCTGAAGCCGAGATCCTGCTTCATCTGCAACTGGGCGAAGCCGATATTGATGCGGTCCAGGAAGGAAATGACGTAGCAGACAAAGAGGAAGGGAATGATGCGCAGCCATATCTTCCGGTAGAGTGCGTCTTCTTCGCGCGCAGCGGTACCTTGGGGCGCAATGGCCCCCGCATAGGATTGGGTCATGGAATGTCTCCGGGAACGCGGGCCTGGCGGGCCCTGGATGCCGACGTCTTTTGGGTCTTGCGTATGTGAGCGTCTTGGCAAAGAGTGGATGCGCGAGCGGGCCGGGCCCGCTGCGCTCAGGGTTGCGCGACGCGGCCTGGTGCCGTGCCGTCGCGCGCCATCTCCATGGCCGCGAGCAGCGTGCCATGGTCGCCGATATGGTTGGCGAGCAACAGGATCAGTTGCGCGTTGACGGCCTGACTCTGGCTGTCGTCCAGATCGCGGTGCATCTCGATCAGGGCTTCGTAGAAGTCGTCGGGGCGTGCCAGGTTAGGCTGGGTATTGAGGGTCATCGCTCTGCCTCCTTTTATCGGGATGTCGCCTTGAGATTCATGCCGGCACCAGGCCAGCGGGAGCCGGATCCGAAACCACCGCGGCTGGCCGCTGCGCGCCGGGCGCGTTGCCGGTCGCGCGCGCCATGGCCGCCGCGACGCCGGCGGCATCGATTCCCCGCCAGCGCGCGCAGACATGCTGGTCCGGGCGGATCAGGTACAGCGTGCCGGGTTGCGCGTCATAGCGCCGCGTGGCCAGCCCCTCGGTGTCTTGCAGTACCGTCACGCCGGCCGGCTGGCCGGCCTGGTCCGTGAGGCCCGTATCGAGCAGGACCACCCTGAGCGGCAAGCTGCCTTGCTGCAGGCGGAGCAGCGCCTGCAAGGCCTTGCCATCGGGCGCGCCGAACACCAGTGCGGTGAACTGCCCGCCCAGGTGCGGCAGCAGCCAGCCGGGGCCTTGCTCGCCGATGACCGGGGCGTCCACGCAGGCAGCGCCCGGCAGCATGTCGCCGGCAAAGTCGCCTGCATCGGCAGTGTTCAACGGCGAATCGCGCAGTACCGAGGGCACGGAAAGCCGCCCGCTGTTGACCAGCCGGCGCGCGAACGCATGCTGCTTCGACAGGTTGAGCACGGCGTCGCGGAACACCTTGCTGACGGCGCTCTTCGGCGTGATGAAATCGGTGGAGCGCGTCGAGTTGCGGATGTTCTCGTCGGCGGCGTACTCGCGTTCGCTCGCATAGGTATCGAGCAGGCTGTCCGGCGCATGGCCGCCGATCACGTAGGCCAGTTTCCAGGCAAGGTTCTCCGCATCCTGCACGCCGCTGTTGGCGCCGCGCGCCCCGAACGGCGACACGCCATGGGCCGAATCGCCGGCGAACAACACGTTGCCGTGGCGGAAGCTGTCCATGCGCAGGCAGGAGAAGGTATAGACGCTGACCCATTCCAGCTCGAACTTCACGTCCGCCCCGAGCAGCGCCTGCACGCGCGGGATGACGCGCTCGGGCGCTCTCTCCAGCACGGGATCGGCGTCCCAGCCGAGCTGGAAGTCGATGCGCCAGACATTGTCGGGCTGGCGATGCAGCAGCACGGACTGGTTCGGGTGGAAGGGCGGATCGAACCAGAACCAGCGCTCGGTCGGAAACTCCGCCTCCATCTTCACGTCGGCAATCAGGAAGCGATCCTTGAAGGTGCGGCCCTTGCTGTCGAGGCCGAGCAGGTTGCGCAGCGGGCTGCGCGAGCCGTCGGCGGCCACCACGTAGCGCCCGGCAAGGGCATAGGGGCCGTCGGGCGTGTCGATGGTCAGCACGACAGACGCATCGGCTGCGCCGGCATGGCGCTGCTCGATGCCGGTGACCTTGTGCTTCCAGCGGATGTCCAGGTTCGGCAACTGGCGTGCGCGGTCGAGCAGGAAACCCTCGACGTAGTACTGCTGCAGGTTGATGAAGGCGGGGCGCTGGTGGCCCGCCTCCGGCAGCAGGTCGAAGGCGTAGACCTGTTCGTCGCGCACGAATACCTTGCCGACGTTCCAGCACACGCCCTTGTCCACCATGCGCCCGCCGCACCCCAGGCGGTCGAAGATGTCCAGGGTGCGCTTGGCGAAGCAGATCGCGCGCGACCCGCTCGACAGCGTGCAGTCGTCGTCCACCAGCACGACCGGCACGCCATGCTGGGCCAGGTCGATCGCGGTGGCCAGGCCGACAGGGCCGGCGCCGACGACGATGACCGGGTGAGGGTTGCCGGCGTGCCCCTGTCGCTGCTCGGGACAGGGCTGATACTCAAATGACAGGTTCTGGTAGTCGTTGTTCATGCGTGTGTCTCCATCCACTCTTCCCGGCTGTTCCCGCTCGCTACGGTTCGCGCTTATTCCTGCAGCGCGGCCCACATTTCCTTGTCGCGCTGGGCGGTCCAGATGCGCGGATGGGCGATGCCACTGGCTTCGTCGAAAGCGCGCGACACGTCGAACGGCAGGCAGTGTTCGTAGATGAAGACATGGCCGAACTTCGGGTCCATCGACTCGCGCGTATGGGCCATGGCGCGCTTCAGGTCCAGGCGATCGGCCACGGCCTCCTTGCCGGCCTGGAACAGCGTGCTGACGAAGTCCTTCGTATAGGCGATGCCTTGCCTGACCTCTTCCGGGTTGGTAAGGGCGGGGCCGCGGCCCGGCACCAGCTTTTCGGCGCCCAGCGCCTGCAGGGCGTCGAGCGTGGCCGGCCATTGCGCGAGCTGCGCGTCGCCGCAGTAGCAGGCCGCGTCGTATTCGACCAGGTCGCCGGAGAACAGCACCTTCTGCGACGGCAGCCAGACCACCGTATCACCCTTGGTGTGCCCGGAACCCAGGTGCGCGATGCGGACTTCCAGCTTGCCCAGGTACAGCGTGATCTCCTTCTCGAACACCAGCGTCGGCCAGGTCAGGCCGGGCACGGTCTCGACGCCGGCGAACAGGCGCGGGAAGCGCTCGATCTCGGACTTCATGTCGGCCTCACCGCGCTCCACGATCATCTCGTAGGTGCCGCGGCTGGCGATGACCTGCTCTGCGCCCTCGGCAAAGTACGCCGAGGCACCCAGCACGCGCACCGCGTGGTAGTGCGAAAGCACGACGTACTTGATCGGCTTGTCGGTGACCGAGCGGATCCTGGCGATCAGATCCTGGGCCATGGCAGGGGTGGCCGTGGTATCGACGATCAGCACGCCGTCGTCGCCGATGATCACACCCGAGTTGGGGTCGCCCTCGGCGGTGTACGCGTAGGCGTTCTCGGAGAGCTGGGTAAAGGTGACTTTCTTGGCTTCCAGGTCGGCCTGGGATGCGAATGCCTTGCTCATGCTTGCCTCTTTGCTTGTCTGTCGTTTTGTGGGGGGACGAGACGGCGCAAGCCATGGCGATCGGCTGCAATGGTGGAGGCTGTCTCGCCCCGTCTTGACTCTGTGCTCTGTGGTTGCACCGGTTGCGGGGTAAGGCCATCTTAGGAATGCCGGTTAAATTAGTCAAGAGCAAAACATATTGCCATTGACTAATCTTGAGGCGAGCAATGAATGGGGCACCGAATCTAGGGGAAAACCCGATATCTTCTAGGGCGCATGAGGCCCGTCCATTACCATCTGGTCTTTCAAAGGAAAACGAATGGCACGATCAGCGGACGCCACGCCGGATGAAGGCGCGGCGGAGAAGGCGCAGCGCGGTATCCAGAGTGTCGAGGTCGGCGGGCGCTTCCTGCGGGCGCTGGCCGATGTGCGCGCGCCGATGACGCTGGTCGACCTCGCCGCCAGCGTGCAGATCGCGCCCGCGCAGGCTCACACTTACCTGGTCAGTCTGGTGCGGCTCGGGCTGATCAAGCGGGACCACCTGTCGGGCCGCTACGAGCCGGGCCCGCTGGCGCTGCAGCTCGGCATGCTGTACCTCGACCACGACGCCGCCTACCGGGCTGCCGTGCCGCGCGTGGCCGGGCTTGCCGCGTCCTGCGGGTTCAGCGTGGCGATCTGTGCCGCGGGTCCGCAGGGGCCCACCATCGTGCGCTATGCGCATGCCGGCTCGCCGCTGCACGTGAACTTGCATGTCGGCACGGTGATGTCGCTGTCGGCAACCGCAACCGGCCGCGTGTTCTGTGCTTTCCTGCCGCCCGGGCAATGGCAGGCGATCTGGCAGCGGCAGCAGGCGGCGGATACCGCCGCGGCCGGCGCCACGGCGCAGGCCGGCGCCTTCGCCGCCACGCTCGCCGCCATCCGCGAGCGCGGCATCGAGCGCAGCATCGATGCGCCGAGCCCCGCCGTCAGCAGCCTGAGCGTGCCGGTGCTCGACGAAGCCGGGCAGCTGCGCCTGGTCCTGACCGTGGTCGGGGCGACCGGCGTCATCGACGTGGACTGGGGCGGCCCCGTGGCCAGCGCGCTGCTGGCCACCGCCGCCGCCATCCGCGAGGCCGTTGCCGGCACCACCGAATGACCGAATGACAGGCCCATCCTTGCCAATCGACGACAACCAGGGCGACGCCGCCAAGCCCCAGCGCGGCATCCAGTCGCTCGACAACACCGGCCAGCTGCTCGCGGCGCTGGTGGCCGCGGGCCGGCCCTTGCCTTTGCGCGACCTGGCTCGCGCGGCCGGCATGGCGCCCGCCAAGGCGTTTCCGCATCTGGTCAGCCTGCAGAAGATCGGCTTGCTGGCGCGGGATGYGGCGGGCAATTTCCGCGCGGGCCCGCTGGGGCTGGAACTCGGGCTGATTGCCCTGCAACGGCTTTCGCCCACGCGCGAGGCCGAGCCGGAAGTCATCGAGCTGGCCGGCACGACCAGCCTGAGCGTGGCCATGGCCGTGCTCGGCCCGCTGGGGCCGACGGTGGTGCGGCTGGAAGAGGCGGCGCGCCCGCAGCACGTCAGCCTGCGCGTCGGCACGGTGCTGTCGCTGGTCAATACGGCGATCGGCCGGCTGTTCGCCGCGCATCTGCCGGAACACGTGCTGCTGGGTTTGCTGGAGCAGGATGCGCTTCGGCTGGCCGGCGTGCCGAAGGCGGAAGTCGTCGAAGCCGGGGGCGGGAAGGGCGAAACGCTTGCCCCGGCCTATGCGGCGCGGCTGGCGCAGATCCGCACCGCGCGCATCGACAATGCACTGGGCAGGCCCGTGCCCGGCATCGACACGCTGGCCGCGGCCGTGTTCGACCATACCGGCAGCATCGCGCTGGTCGTCGCCCTGATCGGCACCTCGGGCAGCTTCGACAGCCACACCGATGGCGAGACGGCCCGGGTGCTGCTGCAAGCGGCGCGGCGATTGTCGTGGCGGTTTGGCGCGATGGAGCCGGCAGCGGCGAACGGCTAGCCGCGCGGGCTTCGCGCCTTACTCTTCTTTCGCCGCGCGCCGGGATCGCTTGACCGGCGCCGGCGATGCCGGCTCGCCTGCTTCCACCTGCACTTGCGGATAATGCTCGAAGGTGCGCTTCATCAGCTCCCGCAGCCAGATGATCGCCGGGTCATGGTGGAAGCGAGGGTGCCAGTGCTGCCTGATGGCGAATTCCGGCAGCGCCACCGGCGGCTGCATGACACGCACCGTGCCGTACCTGGCGAACACATTGGCCAGCTCCAGCGGCACCGTCGCAATCAGCTCCGGCTGCTGTTCCATCAACAGCGGCACGACCAGGAAGTGCGGCGTCGACAGGTAGATATTGCGCTTGATGCCGTGATCGTCGAACGCGCTGTCGTAGGCTGCGCTGGCGCGCCCCGAGAGCGTGACGACGATCTGCGGCATGCGCTGGAACTGCTCGAGCGTCAGCGCTTCGCCCACTTCGTGGTTGCGCGCGCTGACGATGGTCACGAACGAATGCATGAACAGGCGCTGCTGGAACAGGCCCTCCGGCGCAGCGCGGATGGAGCCAAGCGCCAGGTCGGCCTCGCCGGAGCCGAGCATGCCCTCGATCTGCTGGAGCGGGACCTGCAAGGTGCGCAGCGTGCAAAGCGGTGCCTCGCGGCGCAGCCGGCTGATGAGCGGCGGCAGGAACACCAGCTCGCCCATGTCGGTCATGCAGAGATTGAATGTGCGCCGCGCTGTGAGCGGATCGAACCGCGCCTGCGACAGGACCTGCTGCCTGACCGTGGCCATCACGCCCACGATGGCTTCGGTGAGTTCGGCCGCCTTGTGCGTGGGCATCATGCCCTCCGGCGCCTTGACGAAGAGCTGGTCGTCGAAGAAGGCGCGCAGCCGGTTCAGGGCGTGGCTCATCGCGCTCTGGGTCAGGCCAAGTTCCTGCGCGGCCTTGGTGACGCTGCGTTCGCGCAGCATCGCATCGAACACCGCCAGGAGATTCAGGTCCAGGTCCGTCGCATGCATGGCGTACATTCTCGCTATTAGGTGGATGACGTTGACGCATGTTTCCCCGAAACCTATTCTGCAGTCAAGGGCCCCGCAGACGGGCCCTGGCAACGGAGACAAGGCATGACCCCCGACCTGCAACCGCATTTCCATGTGCACTTCTTCGTGCGCATCCTCGTGCGCATCCTTGTGCATATCCACGCCCACCGGCACACGCCTGCGCACGGCGCATGGCTTTCATCCTGATGCTTTCCCCGCTGCCGGGCGCAGCACACTAGCCAGCCGATCCGCCTCGCGCGTCCCGCACATGCTTCGCTGCCCAGCGATGCGTGCGTGGCAAGCCGCGCCCGGGATTCCCGCGGCGCACGCGCAACAGCCCTTCAGAAGGAATACGAGCATGTTTATCAAGAACACCTGGTATGTCGCCGCCTGGGACAAGGAAATCCCTCGCGAAGGCATGTTCTCCCGCACCATCATCGGCATGCCGGTGGTGATGTATCGCAAGGAAGACGGCAGCATCGTCGCCCTGGAAGACCGCTGCTGCCATCGCGGCGCGCCGCTGTCGGTCGGGCGCAGGGAAGGGGACTGCATCCGTTGCATGTACCACGGCCTGAAGTTCGACAGCGCCGGTAAGTGCGTCGGGGCGCCGGCGCAGGAGCGCATTCCGCCGCAGGCAAAGGTGCGCAAGTTCCCCATCGTCGAGCAGCACCGCTGGGTGTGGATCTGGATGGGCGATCCGGAGAAAGCCGATCCGTCTCTCGTGCCGGACACACAGTGGCTGGACCACCCGGACTGGCGCAGCCTGGATGGTTATATCCACTACGACGTGAATTACCTGCTGATCTGCGACAACCTGCTCGACTTCTCGCACCTTCCCTTCGTCCATCCGACCACCCTGGGCGGCGGCGAGGACTATGCAGCCGTGCAGCCGAAGGTGGAGCGTATCGATGGCGGTGTCAAGATCACGCGCTGGGCGCTTAACACCGACGCGCCCGCATTCGCCAAGGCGGTCAAGGCGTGGCCCGGGAAGGTCGACCGCTGGAATATCTACAACTTCACGCTTCCGGCCATCCTGCTGATGGACTCGGGAATGGCGCCCACCGGCACCGGAGCGCCGGAGGGCACGCGCATCGATGCCGCCGAGTTCCGTGGCTGCCAGGCGATCACGCCGGAGACGGAGAATTCCACGCATTACTTCTTCGCGCATCCGCACAACTTCGCCATCGACAAGCCGGAAGTCACCGCCTCGATCCACCAGAGCGTGGTCACCGCATTCGACGAGGACCGCGACATCATCTCGGCCCAGCAGCGCAGTCTCGCGCTCGCTCCGGACTTCAAGATGATGCCGTTCTCGATCGATGCCGCGCTGTCGCAGTTCCGCTGGGCGGTCGCCCGCAGGCTCGAAGAGGAGTCGGCCCAGGCTGCCGCGCCTGCCGAAGCCAGAACGATTGCCTTGCAGAGGTAGTGCAGATGCTCGAACTCATCGTATCCAGGCTGACCGCGGAGGCCGAAGGCGTACGCGGCGTCGAGCTGCGCCGCCCGTGCGGCGGCGCCTTGCCGGCGTTCAGCGCGGGCGCGCACATCGACGTCCAGCTGCCCGGCAACATCGTCAGGCAGTACTCGCTGTGCAACGACGCCGCCGAAACCGACCGCTATTGCCTTGGCGTCGGCCTTGCGCAGGCATCGCGCGGCGGCTCGCGCTTCGTTCACGAAGGACTCAGGGAGGGCGACTCGCTTGCTGTCAGCGCGCCGCGCTCGCTGTTCGGCATCGAAGCGGCTGCCAGCACCCATGTCTTCATCGCCGGCGGCATCGGCATCACGCCGGTTCTCAGCATGATCCGCTGGTGCGAAGCCAACCACAGGCCATGGAAGCTGTTGTATTGCGTGCGCTCGCGCCAGCGCGCGGCGTATCTGGCGGCGTTGTCGCGCTTTGGCCAACGGGTGCAGGTTCACGCCGACGACGAACGCGGCGGGGATCTGGCCGATATCTCGTCCTTTCTCGGCGGACTGGCCGAAGGCAGCCATGTGTACTGCTGTGGTCCTGCACCGCTGATGGACGCGGTGGCCGCGACGGCGGCAGCAGCAGGCGTGCCCGGCGCGGCGACCCACTTCGAGCGCTTCAATGCCGGCCCGCAACGGACCGGCGCGGATGCGGAGCAGGGATTCACCGTGGTCCTGCGCCGCCATGGCGGCCGCTTCGCGGTCCCCGGTGGCGTCTCCATCCTCGAAACCCTGGAGCGCAACGGCGTCCCCCTGCCTTTTTCCTGCCGGGAGGGACTGTGCCGCAGTTGCGAAGTGCCCGTGCTGGCCGGCGTGGCGGACCACCGCGACTATGTGCTGGGCGACGATGAGCGGCAGGCCAACACGAGCATCATGATCTGCGTCTCCAGGGCGCTGACGCCCGAGCTTGAACTCGATATCTAGCCACTTGTCACCGCGCGGGCCCGCCTTCGCGCACCGGCTTGTCGTCCAGCAGCCGGGCGGGGATGGCAAGCAGCAGGGTGAGCGCCCCGCCAACCAGCAGCACCGCAAGCATGTCGAAGGCGAAATAGAGATCGCCGGTGCGGGTCTTCAGCGCGCCCACGACGATGGGGCTGAGCAATGCCGCGAGGCCGCCCAGGCTGCTGATGAAGGCGATGCCCGCGGGGGCCTGGCCGCGAGGCAGGTAAGCCGGCGGGATGGTCCAGAACACGGGTAGCGCGGCCAGGCACGCCGCGGCGCCGGCAGTCATGCAGATCACCGACGGCAGCAGCGCGCCGCGCACAAGGCCCAGCAGCAGGAAGCTGGCGGCGCCGACCAACATGGTGCCGGCGACGTGCCAGCGCCGCTCGAGGCGTCGGTCCGAACTGCGCGCCAGCAGGAACATGGCAGCCAGGGCGAGCAGGTAGGGCAGGCTGGAGATCCAGCCGATGCGGGCGACCTGGTCCACACCGAAGTCACGGATCAGTGTCGGCATCCAGTAGGCAATGGTGTTGGTGGCCGCGTAGATGGAAAGGAAGGCCAGCCCGATCGCATAGATGCGCGCATCCCCGAGCAAGCTCCGCAGGCCGCCGTGCCCCTGCGGGCGGCTTTCGGTGGCGAGCTGGCGCCGCAGCATGGCCTTCTCGGATACGCTCAGCCACGGCGCGGAGTCCGGGCCGTCATCGAGCCATCGGTAGGCCAGCAGGCCCAGCAACACGGCGGGAATGCCTTCCACCACGAACAGCACCTGCCAGTCCCGCAGCCCCAGCCAGCCATCGAGATGCGACATGATGGCCGCCGCCAGCGGGCCGCTGATCATGCCGGCGACCGTTCCCGACATCAGGAACAGCGAGGTGATCCGGCCCCGGCGTGCGGCGGGGAACCAGTATGTCAGGTAGAGAATGACGCCGGGAAAGAACCCCGCTTCGGCGACGCCCAGCAGGAAGCGGGCGGCGTAGAGCGCCGCGGGCGAATTGACCTGGCTGGTGGCGATGGTCGCGACGCCCCACAGCAGCAGGATGCGGGTGATGGTCAGGCGCGCGCCGATCTTCTGCATGTACAGGTTGCTCGGCACTTCGAACAGGATGTAGCCGGCAAAGAACGCCGCCGCCCCGATGCCATAGGCCGCATCCGACAAGCCCAGGTCGTGCGCCATGCGCAGCTTGGCGAAGGAGATGTTGATGCGGTCGATGGTGTTCAGCACATAGGCCAGGAACAGGAACGGCAGCAAGCGCCACATGATCTTCCGATAAAGGGCGGCAAGCGTGCCCGCGTCTTCGCTCAGCGTTGCGGCGGGGGGGAGTTGGGCCAGTGATTGCACTGTGGCCTCCTGTACGTTCCTGGGGATGGGGGACGGCGGGCACTGCCATGCGGCGCCCGCTGGCGCTAGGCTTCGATGGCCCGGCAAGCCTGGTCGAGCAGCGGCACCGCCAGTTCGCAGGCCTCGATCCCCTGCAGGCTGACGATCTTGAGCACGGCCAGGATCTGCTCGCGCGTCGCGCCGAGCTTGAGTGCCGCCTCGATATGCCGTTGCGTGCCATGGCCGTACATATGGGTGATGGCGGCATCGCCGGCGATGCAGAGAAACTCGATCCAGAGCGGCGGCAGGATGTTGTCGCGCCACAGGCCGAAGCCCATCGCCAGGAATTTCTCCAGGTACAGCGGATCCCAGCGGTACAGCGTTTCCCACAGCGGGTTGAACATCCCGTTGGCGCGCACGGCGTCGCATACCGGCGTGGCGCCGGCCGCCACCGGCTCGTCGGGCAGGCCCGCGCGGGCCAGTTCCTCGGCGAGCGCCGGCACGCCGACCGCGCAGGCGTGGATGCCAACCACGCTGGCCAACTTGAAGACTTCGAGGATTTCGGCACGGCTCGCGCCGAGCTGGAGCGCCTCGCGGACGTGGCGCGACACGCCGGGCTTGTAGAGATGGGTCGCCGTCACGTCGATATTCAGGCGGATCAGCGCGACGAGCTTGGGGTCGAGCACGCCCTCGGCCTGTGCGTCGCGGGCCAGCGCGACCCAGGAAGCGATCCACTTGGGATCCCATTGCGTGAGCGGGTCGAGCTCGCTGCCGAGCACGCCGTTGTCCCGCAGCGCCTTGTAGTGGGGGAAGAGATTCATTTGCATATCTGTCGAAGCTGTTGCGGTGATCAGATCACCGAGCCCCCGTTGGGGCTGATCACCTGGCCGACCAGGTAGTGCTCGTCGCTCGCAAGGTGCAGCACCGTCGCGGCATACTCTTCGACCGTGCCGAAGCGCCCCGAGGGGCAGCCCTGCCAGAGCCGGTTGCGGCCGGCATCGCCGATCTGCTCCAGGTATTGGTTGAAGGCGGGCGTCGCGACGCCGCCCGGCGCCATCGCGTTGACGAAGATGTTGGCGCCGGCCACTTCCATGGCCACCGACCGGGTGAACGCGATCACCGCGCCCTTGGTGGCGCTGTAGTGCGGGCTGTGCGCGCTCTTCGACGAGATGCCGGCGATCGACGCGACGTTGACGATGCGCCCGAAGCGCTGCGGCTGCATCAGCTTCAGCGCTTCGCGCGTGCAATAGAAGACACCGTGCACATTGACGCCCCAGTAGCGCAGCCATTCGTCGTCGCTGATTTCACTGGTGAACCCCAGCGAGTCGCGCGCCACCGGCGTTTGCATGTACTCGTAGAGCTGGTTGCGGCGCCCGGTGTCGATTGGCCTGTTGGGCGTCAGCGCGGCGTTGTTGACGAGCGCGTGCACCGTGCCGAAGCGCGCCACGGCGGGCGCGAACATGGCGCTGACCTCGGCGCTGGACGAGACATCGCAGTGCAGTGCCAGGCAGGCGCCGCCCGCGGCTTCCACCGCTTCGCGGGCCTCGTGCAGCGATGTCTGGTTCACGTCGCAGATCACGACGTCTGCGCCTTCGCGCGCCAACGTGACGGCGATCGCCTTGCCCAGGCCCGGCCCGACGCCGGTCACGAGCGCAACTTTGTCTTTCATTCGCATGGCAGTACCACTGTTGCTGAGGTGAGGCCGGCCCTCGTGCGCGTGGCTGGCGAGGGCCGGTGGGTGATGCGGCAAGCGCGGGATCAGGCCGCTTGCGGCACGGGGAAGCCGCGCTGGCCCGGCTTGCGGTTGGGCACCATGCCGAGGTTGCGGATGGTCTCGTCGGCGCTGTCGTACCACTCGTCGATCTTGTAGATGCGGCGCGCATCCTTGCCATCGGCCACATCGCGGCCCAGTTCGCGCGCCAGGCGCACGGTCTGCTCGATCTGCTGCACCGAAGTCATGCGTTCGCCCTTGCGGCCCCACAGGTTGTCCTCGATGCCCACGCGCACGTGCAGGCCGAGCGCGATCGCCATGGCGTTCATGGGCAGCACGGCGCGCATGGCGCTCTCGATCGTCAGCACGGCACCGTCGGGCGTGCGGCGCACGAACTCGATCATGTCGGCCGGGTGCAGGCCGGCCGCGCCGCCGCCGATGGCGACATAGTTCAGGATCAGCGGACCACGGTACAGGCCCTTGCGGATCAGGCGCTCGACGGTTTCGAGCTGCGCCACGTGGCCGAGCATGAAATGGGGCTGGATGCCCGCCTTCGTCAGCCGCTCCAGGTGCTCGAGGAAGAACGAGGGCTTCGAGTCGACCACCATTTCACTGTACGCCTTGACGTACTCGGGCTTCTCCAGGATGGTGCCCTTGACGTCGTCCTCGGTCAGCATCTCGCAGATGTTCATCTGGCTGGTGTTGATGGCGATGGTCACCTGGTCCGGCTTCGGGTTCAGATCGGCCAGCATGTGGCGGGTGTCATAGTCCAGCCATTCGGCTGCCTTGCCTTCGCCCTCCGGCGCGAAGGAGATCGAGCCCCCGACCTGCAGCACCATGTCGGGCACGGCTTCGCGCAGGCGGGCCAGCATCTCGTTGAACATCGAAAGGCGCTTCGAGCCCTTGCCGTCGGATTCACGCACATGCACGTGCAGCACGGTGGCGCCCGCGTTGTAGCAATCCACGGCCTTCTGGACCTGGGCATCCATGCTGACCGGGATGTCGTCGGAATCGGTGGGCAGCCATTGCGGGCCGTRGGGCGCCACCTGGATCACCRGTTTTTCCTGGTTTTCGGGAAGCAGGCTGTCGTCGAGAAAATGCATGGGTCGTCTCCTGGTTGGTCGGGAATATCAGCGCGGGGCGCATGGCGATATTCTGGACGGCATCGAGACCTTTTGTTTATCCTTGCGTCACTCCTTAATATACTGGTGTCACACTTGGTGGAAACCCTGAATTTATGAAGCCGGTCAACCGTTCCGTACCCATGGGCACCCTGGCGCGCGTGATCGAAGTCCTGCGGGAACTTGGCGTGGATCCCTGGCCGGTCCTGGGCCGCCATGGCGTAACCGCGGCGGCGCTGGAGGAGCCCATGGCACCGCTGGCGCTGGCGGTGTGCGCGCGTATCCTCGCGGACGCCAGCGATTCGGCTGCCTGCCCGCACCTCGGCGTGCTGGTGGGTGCCCGGGCGAACATGGAGAATGCCGGCCCCCTGCGGCTGCTGCTGCTGTCCTCGAAGACGGCGCGCGATGCCGTGGAGGGCATCCTGCGCTACGGCCGCATCTGGTACCGGGGCATCGATACGGCGCTCACCGTGCGTGAGGGTTACGCGGCATTCTCGGTCGAGATCGACGGCACCTTCGCTGGCCGCGAGGAATTGCTGACGGCCTACCTGGCGGCCAACCTCCAGTTGTTCCGCCTGCTGCTCGGCAAGATGTGGACGCCCGCGGCGGTTCACCTGTCCCGGCCGCTCCCTGCCGGGCTGGGGCCGTACGCCTCGCACTTCGGTCCCCATGTCCTGTTTGGCCAGCCGCGCGACGAATTCACCTTCGCCTCGGCCACCCTCGACCAGCGCTGCGGCGTGGCCGACGAGGCGCTCGAATCGTCGGTGGTCCGCTACCTCAGCGAGCTGGAATCCCATGTCATGCCTGATTTTCTCGGCCAGGTCCRCCATGCGCTGCGCGACCTGATGCTGCTGGGAGAGTGCACCGCGACCCGGCTGGCTTCGCTGTTTGCCGTGCACCGCTTTACCCTGCATCGTCACTTGCAGGATCACGGCACGTCTTTCGCCGTGTTGCTCGACGAAGAACGCCGCGCGCTTGCGCGGCGCTTGCTGGCCAATACGGATCTGCCCGCGGGCGATATCGCCCAGGCCCTGGGTTTCAAGACGCAGGCGGGATTCAACAAGGCCTTCCAGCGTTGGGAAGGCGTGCCTCCCGGGGCGCTGCGCACCGAGCGCCGCCGGCGGCCCCGCCTCACCGTCCACCGCGCATAGCGCCGGGGCGCGCCGCTCCCATCTTGCGACATTACCGATTGCTCATGTATCTGAGGTATTAATTCATTAGTGTTCCGGGCCTGAGCGTGGGCAGAATTCACCGGCACACACGCCTCCGATAGCCAGACACTCATAGAAACGGCGTGTGCTTCCCAGGAGACAACATGAAGCAGAAATGGGCAGGCCGCGCCGGCCTTGCATTGAGCATCACGGCACTGACGGCTGCAGCACTGGTTGCGGGTTCCGCCCTGGCCCAGGACAAATGGCCGTCGCGGCCGATCCGCCTGGTCGTTCCCAGCCCTGGCGGCAGCGGGCCGGACGTGCTGGCCCGCGTTTTCGCCGAGCAGATTTCGCAAGCGCTGAAGCAGCCCGTGGTGGTGGACAACAAGCCCGGCGCCAACGGACAACTTTCGGTGGATACCGTGGTCCGCGCGCAGCCCGACGGCTATACCGTCCTGTTCGCCAGCGCGTCCGCCACGGTGATGAACCAGGCCATCCAGCCGAAGCTGCCCTACGACATCGTGAAAGACCTGGTTCCCGTTGCGCAGATTGGCGCGGGCGGGGTATTGCTGGTCGTCACGCCCGATTTTCCGGCGAAGAACGTCAAGGAGTTCGTCGCCACCGTCAAGGCCAGTCCGGGCAAGTATGACTACGGCAGCTGGGGCGTCGGCTCGGGCGGCCACCTCGCCATGGCGCAACTCCGCACGCTGGCGGGGCTGGAGCTGACCCACGTGCCGTACAAAGGCGTGCCGCCGATCATGACGGACCTGCAGGGCGGGGTGCTGAAGGTCGCCTTCGTCGACATCACCACCTCGGTACCCCTGGTCAAGAGCGGCAAGATCCGCGCGCTGGGCATCACCGGAAAGCACCGCGCGCCGGCCTACCCCGATGTGCCCACGATGGCCGAGCAGGGCTTTCCGATGCGCAACGAAGGCTGGTATGGTGTGTTCGTCCCCAAAGGCACGCCGCGCGATATCGTCGCCGCGCTGAATACGGAGATCAACAAGGCCTTGCGCTCGCCGACGCTGGCCGCGCGCTTCCAGCAGCTCAACATGATGGCGGATCCGCCGCTGACCAGCCCCGACGAGTTTGCGCGCACGGTCAGGAATGACTACGCCACCTGGGCGGACGTCGTGAAGGCCAACGGCATCAAGCCGGAGTAGCCGCGCCGCTCAGCCCGCCACGGCAAGCTCCGCGCAATGCTGGAAGGCCTCGATGGCGGGCGAGGGCGCCTGCCCTAGCAGGGTGAAGGTCGAGATCGACAGCAGCACGCCTGGAATCTCGAGCGGCAGGATGCGGGCAAGCCCGCGCTCTTCATAGGTTCGCGCCAGGCGTCCCGTCACTACCGCCACCGCCTGTATTTCTTCGAGCAGCCCCAGCACCAGCCCGGCCGATACGGATTCGACATGGTGCGGCGGGCTCTCGACCTTCATGCGCCTGAGCGCGGCGTCCAGGCTCTGCCGCAGCCTTGCGGTGCGCGGCGGCAGCACCCACGGGAAATCGGCCAGGTCGCGCCAGCCCACGTCCGCACGCGTGGCGAGCGGATGGCCGGGGCCCACCACGACGCGCATGACCTCTTCGTAGAGATGGTGCTGGCCGACGTCCTGCGGCGTGGCCCTTTCCGACAGCGCGCCGAGCACCACGTCGAGCCGGCCGGTGCGCAACTGCCCCATCAGGATATCCATCGGCGCCTCGTACACCGCGATGTTCAAGGTCGGCATGCGCGCCTTGGCCAGCGCCACGATGCGCGGCGCGGCGCGAGCGACAGCGTGGTGCCCGGCATCGTACCCACGGCGATCGTGGCGGAAGCCCCCTGGCCCAGCGCCAGGAGTTCATCGCCGGCCCGGTCCAGTTCGTCGAGGATCGACTGCGCGTAGCGGACAAAGCACAGGCCATGCGGCGTGGGCTCGATGCCGCGCGGCCGGCGCACGAACAAGGCATAGCCGAGGCCGTCCTCGATTTCCGCCAGCGCCTTCGAGACGGCCGGCTGCGTGATGTTCATCGCATGCGCCACCCGCCCGACCTGCCGGTATTCCTCCAGCGCTATTACCAGACGGAGATGGCGCAACTTCAACCCAGTGCGTAAGAAACTAATGGCATCCATCGGTGCAGACCCTTAAAACTCTGGTGAGTATTTGAATTTTCGCCGCATGAGAGGACGGTTCACATATCGGATATTACCTTTTGGTTTTGTCGTGAGCATCATTTTTCATTAGCCATCCGGTGCGTCTCTTCGCACAATGTATTCAACGGCCGGCGCCTGGCAACGGCCACTAAAACAAGGAGACGAAGATGCAAGCTGTGCATGAGATTGCTACGCCGAAGCCCGTCGAGACGCCGGCCAGCTGGACGGCGGCGGAGATGGCTTCGAGAGAGTCCGAATGGGTGATGTGGCTGAGCCAGGACGATGTCGCGCAGCTGGATGCCGCACTGGGCCATGCCAAGGGGCTGGGGCTGGCAGTGCCCGCCATCACCAGGGAAACCTTTCCGCTCGGCAGCCTCGCCACGAAGCTCGCCGACCTGCGCCAGCGCCTGGAGCGTGGCATGGGCGTCGTGCTGCTGCGCGGCCTGCCGATGGAGCGCTACTCGAAGATGGATGCCGGCGCGATCTATTGGGGCATCGGCATGCACATGGGGCGCGCCGTGGCGCAAAACGCCTTCGGCGACGTGCTTGGGCATGTCTGGGATCTTGGCAAGAACCCCAAGGACGACATGACCGCGCGCGGCTACCAGTCACGGCATCGACTGCCGTTCCACACCGATGGCGCGGATGTCGTCGGCCTGCTTTGCTTGCGCACGGCGAAAGAGGGCGGGGTCAGCAGCATCGCCAGCTCCATGGCCATTCACAATGCCATGCTGCAAGAACATCCGGACCTGCTGGCGCGCCTGTACCAGCCTTTCGCCTTCGATCGCCGGCATGAGGAAGCGCCCGGCCAGGCGCCGTTCACCATGACGCACGTGTTCACGTGGCATGGCGGCCGGCTGTTCAACCGGTATATCCGCAGTTTCATCAACACGGCCCAGCGCTTTCCCGAGGCGCCGCGCCTGGCGCCGGAAGACATCGCCGCGCTGGACCGCTTCGACGCCTACACGCAGGATCCGCGCTTTCGCATCGATATGGAACTCGCGCCGGGCGACATGCAGTTCCTGAACAACTACGTAATCCTGCATTCGCGCACCAGCTACGAGGATCATCCCGATCTGGACCGCAAGCGCCACCTGCTGCGCCTGTGGCTGTTCACGCCGGGTTTGGCCGACGTGCCCGAGAGCTTCAGGCTGCGGTACCTGCTCACGGATGCCTGGGCGAAGAATCCCCGGCCGCCGATCTATGACGTGAACCAGATCATGGGCGTGACCACGCACTGAATCGCGCCGCATGCGGCGGGTGACACCGTGCATCGCCATGCGGGCGGATGAATCCATCAAGACATCAAAGCATCGAAGCATCGAAGCATCGAAGCATCAAGGCGAAGGAGTACAACCATGAAGTCTCTGCACGGAAAAACGGCCTGGATCACGGGCGGCTCCAGCGGCATCGGGCGGGCCTGCGCGCTCTCGCTCTGGCAGGCCGGCGCGACCGTGGTCATCTCCGCGCGCAGCCAGGAGGCGATCGACGCCCTCGTGGCCGAGTGCGGGAACGAGCGGATCATCGCGCTGCCTCTCGACGTGGCGGACCGCGCAGCGGTGGAAGCGGCCGGCCGGCAGTTGCAGGAGCGCATCGGCGCGGTGGACATCCTGGTCAACGCGGCGGGCATCAACGTGGCCAACCGCAAGCTGTCGAAGCTCACGCCGGCGGACTGGGACCAGGTGATCGACATCAATCTCAACGGCGCGTTCTACTGCATGCACGCCGTGCTGCCCGGCATGCGGGAGCAGGGCGGGGGCACCATCGTCAATATTTCGTCCTGGGCCGGCCGCTTCGCCTCCGCGCTGACCGGCGCCGCCTACGGTGCAAGCAAGCATGCGATGGCCGCCATGACCCTGTCCGTGGCGATGGAGGAATGCGCCAACGGCATCCGCGCCTGCGCGATCTATCCGGGCGAGACGGCCACGCCGATCCTGCTCAACCGTCCCACGCCGCCCTCGGAGGAAGACCTTGCGCGCATGCTGCAGGCGGAAGACGTGGCGGCAGCGGTCGATTTCGTGATCTCGATGCCGGCGCGCGCCACCATCAATGAACTGGTCATCAGCCCGACCTGGAATCGTGCCTTCCTCGGGTTCCAGCCGCCCCCGAAGCAAGGCTAGTACAGCGGCGGTTCCGGGGCGCGCGCCGCCGCGAACCGCTGCCTTTGCGCATGACCGGTGCTTACCCGGCACGGATTCCAGGAGACAACGATGAACCGACGCATTTGGATGGAAGGCCTGCTGTCCACCGCCATGGCAGCGCTGATTGCCGGCCCGCTCCAAGCCCGGGCCCAGCCGGCGCCGCCGTGGCCGTCCCAGCCCGTGCGCATGATCGTGCCGGGCGGGGCCGGCTCGGGCACCGACCTGATGGCGCGGCTGTTTGCCGAGCCCCTGTCGAAGGCCCTCAGGCAGCCCGTCATCGTCGAGAACCGGCCCGGAGCCAACGGCCTGATCGGCAACGACATGGCCGCCAAGGCGGCGCCTGACGGCAACACCATCCTCTTCAGCAATGCCTCGGCGGTGTCGGTCAACGCCGCGCTTCGCGCTACGCTGCCCTACGATACGCTCAGGGACCTGGCGCCGGTCATCCAGGTCAGCGCCGGCGGCGTGCTGCTGGTGGCAGCCGCGGGCGTGCCGGTACGTGACTTCAGCGAATTCCTCGAATACGTGCGCGCGAATCCCGAGATCGCCTACGGCACGTGGGGAGTCGGCTCGACCGGGCACCTCGCAATGGAAGCCATTGCGCACGACAGGCAGCTCCGGATGCGGCATATCCCCTACAAGACCATGGGGCAACTGCTCACGGACCTGCAGGGCGGCGTGGTCAAACTTGCATTCGTCGATGCGCGCTCGCCCGTCGCCCTGGTCCAGGCCGGCAAGCTGCGGCCGATCGCCATGACCGGCACGCGCCGCGCGCCCATGCTGCCAAATGTGAAGACGCTCAAGGAGCAAGGATTCAGCTTCGACCTCGATGGCTGGTATGGCTTTTTCGTGCCGGCACGCACACCGGCCGGTATCGTCAGCCGGCTCAATGGCGAGATCACGCGGGTCATGCGCGACCCCGGGCTGCAGCCCGCGTTTGCGCAGCAAGGCCTGGCATGGGTGGGGCGGAACTCGCCCGAACAGTTCATGCAGGTGATCCGCAACGACATCCGTGCATGGAAGGACGTCGTCGTGGCGGCCCAGGTCAAGGCGGATTGAGCGGGGCATGGCCCGCCCCGCACGGCGCATCCGTCGCCGGCGGGCACCGTGGTGCCGGCTGCTGGCTCAGGTGGCGCAGGCGACCCTTGCCTGGCATCGGGTGTCGCGGCACTCACTTTGACGCTCAGCGGCCTTCAACGTAGAGAAAGAACTCAACCCGCTCGCCCGCGGACTCCATCGACTGGCCAAACGTGATCCAGCCATGTCCCCTGAGCGCGACTTCGTCGCGGCGCAGGACGAATTCATCTTCGCCATCGATGGTGACATGCGTGCCGTTCGAACTTCGATCGGTCAGCACATACCTGCCCGCGCGCGACTCGACCGTCGCCTGGAATCTCGACGCCTGCCGGTCCGCCACGACAATATTCATGGCGCTGTCGCGGCCAATGCTGACCGGCGTGGAGGTGGCGTTCATTTCGAGCAGCGTTTCCCGGTACCTCAGCGTGAGCAGCGCGCTGCGCAAGGCGCGCGGACTCGCCACGGCCATGACGGTCATGTCGGCGTTCTGCTGCCATATCGCTTCGAACAGATCGACGGGCGGTTCCTTGCCGCGCACCTGTATCGGGTACAGGTAGCGGGTCATCTGGCGCAACCTCTCCGGCAGGCGCTCCACGGAGGTCCTGCTGGTGATGATCTGTCCACGCGAGGCGAGCTTGGAGAGGCGGGCGGCGAGATTCACGGTGTCGCCGAACACGTCGCCCGATTCATCGGACAACACCTGGCCATGATGAAAGCCGATATGGACCGACATGGGCACGCCGGCAATGGGCGGAAGTTCAGAAACCGCCACCTGCATGTCGAGTGCTGCCTGCATCGCCTGTTCGGCCGATGCAAACACCACCATGATCTCGTCGCCGATGGTCTTGACGACGCGGCCCTGGACGGCCCCGGAGCAGGATTTCATGACGGCGATGCAGCGGGTGATGGCACCGAAGGCGACCGTATCGCCGGCCGTTTCATATAGCCTTGTACTGCCGCTGACATCCGCGAACAATACCGAGCCGTCGGACGCCTGAGGTACTGGTTCTCGGTCCATATGCATCAATCCGTCCGGTCGATCGGCTGGCCGTCAAAACGTCGTCGGCAAACTGCGCTTGCACTTTGGGCATTCTGGCACCGTCGCCGGGGTTGCTCAACTTGAATTCGCGCGCCGGCTGCGCCGCGATAGTGCGGCAGAGTACTTTGGAGGCGATCCTTTACCGCCTCACCGGCGCGGCCGTGGCGCATACTCATGCTGATCCGGGGGACGCGCGTGACGCGAATGAGACCCGCCCCGGGGCTCCGTGGCGGGGGAGGCCAGATGAACCAGACGCAAGCGCGCTTCCTGGCGTTGTGGTCGCGCTGTGGCGGCATCCACGGCGAGGCCACCTATGCGGACCTGGCACGCCACTACGCCGAGCCGGCGCGTCACTATCACACCCTGCACCATGTGCGCCGCTGCATGCGCGACCTCGACCGGGTGCGCGACGCGGTCCCCGACCCCGATGCCGTGGAATTGGCGCTCTGGTGCCACGACGTGATCTTCATTCCCGGAGCCAGGGACAACGAGCAACGCAGCGCCGAGTGGTTCGTGCAGCGGGCCGGGGGGCGCATCGCGGCGGCGGGGCGCATCGCCGACATGATCCTGGCGACCCGGCATGCCGTTGCGCCGCCCGATCCGGACGCCGCCTTCACCGTTGACATCGACCTGGCGGTTCTCGGTGGCGGACGTACGCATTTCCGCCAGGACGGGGCGCGCCTGCGGGCCGAGCGCCCCGATCTCGACGAACGGACCTACGATGCGCGCGAGCGTACCCTGCTGGGTGCGCTGCTGGCGCGTCCACGCATCTACTACACGGACATATTCCACGCCCGCTGCGAAGCCAGCGCCCGTCGCAACCTGACGTGGCGGCTCAGCCTCCCGGCGCCGCATTGAGCCCCGGCAGCCATCGATCGAGGAGACGCCAATGTCCCAACCAGCGCGAGCCGCAGCAAGCGGCCCCCGGCGCAACGCCAGGCGGGCAGCGCCAGCGACGCCGGCAACCGAGGAGGGCGCCGTGCACGGGACGTCATCCTCCCCGGTCCGCCGCATCAATATCGCGCTGCAGGGAGGCGGCAGCCACGGGGCGTTCAGCTGGGGCGTGCTCGATCGCCTGCTCGAGGATGACCGCATCGAGATCGACGGCATCAGCGGCACCAGCGCCGGAGCGGTCAACGCTACCGTGCTCGCCTACGGCCTCGTCAGCGGTGGACGGGAGGGGGCGCGCCGGATGCTTGAGGCATTGTGGCGCGGCGTCGCCGACTGCGCCCGAATGAGCCCGCTACAGCCCTCTTGGCTCGACCGGATGATGGGCTTCGACCAGTTGAACCTTTCGCCGGGGTGGCTGATGTTCGACTATGTCACCCGCTTCTTTTCGCCCTACCAGCTCAACCCGTCCAACCTGAACCCGCTGCGCGACATGCTGGCCCGGATGATCGATTTCGAGATACTGCGCAATTGCCGTAGCCCCAGGCTCTTCCTGTGCGCCACCAATGTGCTGAGCGGCCGCATACGGGTGTTCGGCAATCACGAAATCAGCATCCAGACCGTGCTGGCCTCGGGCTGCCTGCCCAGCCTGTTCCAGGCCGTGGAGATCGAGGGGGAGTACTACTGGGACGGCGGCTACATGGGCAATCCGCCCATCTACCCCTTGATCTACGAGACCGACGCCCGCGATGTGCTGATCATCCGCATCAATCCGATCCGCATTCCAAATGTACCGACTACGGCACGGGAAATCCTCGACCGGGTCAACACCTTGAGCTTCAACTCGTCGCTGATGCGGGAGATGCGCGCGATCGAGTTCGTCTCCAGCCTGATCGACGAAGGCGCGCTGGATCCCGCGCGCTACCGGCGCATGTTCATCCACAGCATCGATGCCGAGACCGAGATGGCCAGGCTCGGCGTATCGAGCAAGTTCAACGCGGACTGGCACTTCCTGAGTGAGCTCTGCGCGCTGGGACGCGAGCGCGCCGATGGCTGGCTGAAGGCAAACTTCAGCGCGCTGGGACAACGCTCCTCGACGGACATCGTCAAGACCTTCCTGTGAGTGCAACCATGACAGCAACCGTGGCGTGGCAATCAAGGTAGCAGCGGAGTCACGAGCCTGCCGCAGACGCCGCCACCTTGTGTCCGGCCATATGATGCAGATACGCCAGCAAGTCCTTCAGGTCGGCGTCAGACAGCGTTTTCCTGTCGATCGCTGACATGCGCGCGTTGGGCCACCAGCGCAGCGCCTGCGGGTCACGGATCAGTTTGGTCAGCTTGTCGTCGCCCAGGTACTCGACCGGGCTGTATGGCACGTTCAGATCGGGGCCAAGCTGTGCATCGCCGACCCGGTTGAGGGAGTGGCACGAGAAGCAAACGCGCTGGAACGTCGCAAAGCCGCGCATGACAGGGCCGTCGGCAGGCAGGCCGGCGGCGGGCCGGATGGCCGCGAAGCGCTCGGCAGGCGAAGCCGTGATGTCGATGCGCACGATGTTGTATGTCCAGAGACTCTCGTTGACCACGGAAGCGGCGTGGCCCGACGGAACTGTCCAGATCAGGCGAAAGGGCCCGATGTCCTGGCCCTTGAGCGTTGGCCACGGCGCGGCCGGGTTCTCCACCGCCAGCCAGGCGCGCGGCTCGTCGGCGCTGTCAGCCAGCAGCAGGCGCATCGGCAGGTGCGAAATATAGCCATCGCCGGCTGCAGTCGTCGCACTCGCGTCGGGCGTCACCGGCATGCCGCGCAGCAGGACCGCCAGGGGAATGGCCTTGAACGTCAGGCGGCGTTTCAGATTGTCGTCGTCCACCGTCACATCGGTCAGGCGACGGTCATTCAGCAACCCGTCGCGCGTCCAGTTGCGCTGTTGCGTGCCAGCGGAAATGGTCAGCGTCGCCGTGTCCGCGGCGCACGCCTGTCCTGCCAGGAACGCTATTGCACAAGCAAGCGCGCCGGCGGCCTTTGCGATCCAGCTTTTCATGCGTCTTTCTCCAAAGCGCAGGAGATAGGTACGGCACGGCTGCCATCAACACGCGTCCCGCGCGATCGGGCTCCCGCAAAACACCGCGCAAGCCGGGAGCGCCTAGGCAAGATGAGCGACAGACGAATGTGCCCGTTTTTGTCCGAGCGCACAGTGTATTCGAAAGCGTGGAGGCGGAGTAGGCGATCCGCGCCTGCGTCGCCGCGGCGGAACGCGGCGGGCAGGTCGAAGCCGCAGGGAATGCCTATTCGGACCACGCCAGGGTCGGGCCGAAGTCGGCATGGGTGTCGCGGAAGACGAATCGACGGCGAGCCTACGCCGGCACTGGCGCCATGTCCCTAGGGATAGCACCGAGGACATGGAGATCGGTTCCTTCTTGACCATGCGGATATGCCTGACTACCATGTAGACGCTGGTTACATTGATGCTTGCGACAGCCGGGAGTGAAGGGCGGAAAAGCCCACCGCTGCCGTTGATCGTTCGCCTCATGATATGACGAACATCATTTCATTGGCATGAGCTCGCAAAGACGCGAAGCGCAAGGGACGACACACGACAGAAAAGCTCGGACAACGAGTTGAAGGCAGTCGCATGAATCCACAGCAAGGAGGGGAGAAAACCGCCAGCTTCCCTTGCGGCAGGCTGTACCTGCATCCCGCAACACGGCTTGCATCAAACCAACAACAACGAAGGAGATCCCGCATGGCTGTCCGTCATAACGCATCCCGTTCCACCACCCGCATTGCCCTCGCCAGCGTCGCACTCGCCGCCGGCCTGCTCTGCAACGCCGCGCTGGCGCAGACCGCGCCGGCCCCCGCCAGTGCCGACACCCTGCACGCACAGATCGAGGCGCGCGCCAAGGCCGTCGAAGCCCAGCTCATCGCCTGGCGCCGCGACATCCACCAGCATCCGGAACTCGGCAACTACGAGACCCGCACCGCGGAGCTTGTCGCCGACCACCTGCGCAAGCTGGGCATGGAAGTGGAGACGGGCGTGGCCAGGACCGGCGTGGTTGGCGTGCTCAAGGGCGGCAAGCCTGGTCCGGTGGTGGCGCTGCGCGCCGACATGGATGCGCTGCCGGTGAAGGAACGCGTCGACGTGCCCTTCGCTTCCAAGGCAAAGGGCCGGTACCTCGGCAAGGAAGTGGACGTCATGCACGCATGCGGGCATGACACCCACGTGGCGATACTGATGGCGACGGCCGAGGTGCTGGCCGGCATGAAGGACCAGTTGCCGGGCACGGTCAAGTTCATCTTCCAGCCAGCCGAGGAAAGCCCGGCGGATTTCGAGCCCAACGGCAGCAATATGTGGGGCGCCAAGCAGATGGTGTCCGAAGGCGTGCTGGACAACCCGAAAGTCGATGCCATCTTCGGCCTGCACGTTACCAGCGGCATGGAATCCGGCAAGCTCGGCTGGCGCAGCGGCCCGTCGATGGCGGCGGCCGACCAGTTCTGGATCGACGTCAAGGGCCGCCAGACCCACGGTGGGCGTCCGTGGGGCGGGATCGACCCGATCGTAGTGGCTTCGCAGATCGTGATGGGCCTGCAGACCATCCAGAGCCGGCAGGTCGATGCCATGCTGGAACCGTCGGTGATTACCGTGGGCACCATCCACGGCGGCAACCGCATGAATATTGTGCCGGAGAGGGTCGAGATGATGGGCACCATCCGCACCTATGACGAAGGCATGAAGAAAGACATCCATGCCCGCATGAAGCGCACCACCGAGGCCATGGCAACCAGCGCTGGCGCCGAGGCCAGCTTCCGCGTGGTGGAGCTGTACAACGCCACCATCAACCAGCCGGCCCTCACTGAGAAGATGGCGCCCACGCTGCAGCGGGTGGCCGGCGAAGGTAACTGGATGATCGCGCCCAAACGGAGCGAATCGGAGGACTTCTCGTTCTACCAGGAGAAGGTGCCGGGGCTGTTCTTCTACCTCGGCGTGACGCCCAAGGGCCAGGATGTGAGCAAGGCGGCCGCCAACCACTCGCCCGAGTTCTATGTGGATGAGCCGGCCCTGGTCAGCGGCGTGCGCGCGCTGTCCAACCTGACGGTGGACTACATGCTGATGGCGCAACGCTGAGCGCCCGGGCGGGCAGCGAGTCGGTGCCGACGCGCGACATGCACTTTGCCGCGCAGGAATCCGCGCCGTTCAGCCAGATGGAAGCCGCGTTCGGATTGGTTCCTGGCGGCGGCGCGGCCCGGCTCCTCACTCGTCTGACGGGCCGCGGCCGCGCGCTCGAGGTTCGCCCATCGAGATGCAGGCGTGCGAAGTCGCCTTGAGATTCCGGGAACATTACGCTGCCTGGAGAAGAGCCGCAAATCTTGAGGAATTGGGGCGAAATTGCGGCACGCTATTCCAGAAAGGAATCAACTGAAGCCAACTTTTCGCGGGCGGATCGCCACAATGGTTCTCAAGCGCCCGACATTGGGCGGGAGAGCGGTGCCTCAAGGATCCCCATGGAAAACAACACCCACAGTCCCCAGATTTTGAGCAGCTACGTGGCCCGGTCGTGGCAGGATCTGCAAGATGCTTGCACTCGATGCGGGAAGTGCGTGGAAGTCTGCCCGGTCGTGCCGTTTGCCGATGCCGCGGGGGAAGACCCGAAGGCCGTAGTGAAAGGCGTGTTTGATTTTGTCGGCGAGCCGGACGCTACGATCTCGAAAGCCTCGTACGCGTGGGCAAAGCAATGCAATGGGTGCGGGGATTGTATTCCGGCGTGCCCGGAAGGCATCAACCCACGCCGCATGCTAGCCCTCGCCAATGCCGAGATTGCGCGACGCACAAGTCCTACGCCACACCTCTTTCACAAGCTCTCCCGCGCGATTCGCATCATGGTTTCCATGCAGATGGTGCCGGCTGACGCCGCCCGCCTGCTGAGGCCAAAGAAGCCCCGGCCCGTCGACGTCGTGTTCTATACGGGTTGTAATGCGATTCGAACGCCGCATGTGCTATTCAATGCAATGTGCGTGCTTGACGCCCTTAGCGTCAATTACGAAGTAATGGGCGGCCCCGCGTCATGCTGCGGGATCGTCCACAGCAAGTGGGAAGGGGATTTGCCAAAAGGCGGCAGGGTGAGCGAGCAGACGCTCCAGAAATTCGGTGATTTCAAGCCGGAACGCGTCCTGAACTGGTGCCCGTCCTGCCAGATTCATTTCACGCAAACCATTGAAGGGTACCGCGAGGTCAAGTTCGATATCGATCACATCACAAAGTACCTGATCGAGAGGAAGGACCAGTTGCGCGCGCTCTTTACCACGCCCGTCAATATGCGCGTGCTCCTGCATACCCATCGAGGCCTGCTGCAGGTTAGCCAGGACGTCAAAGAGCTCTTGCAGGCCATCCCCGGACTCACGATCGTCGATGAAGTGGAAGAGCAGGGTTATATGTGCGGCAATTCCGGCTCTGACCGTTGCCCAGGACTGAAGCAACAGGAGCGCACTAGGACGGTCGACCATTACAAGCGCGGCGACATGGATGCCGTTGTCTCGCTATACCATGCCTGCCACCGCAGCCTGGCCTCCGATGGCAAGGTGCACGGATTCAAGGTAGTGAGTTTCACCGACCTGCTTGTCCGTGCGCTCGGACATGAGCCCTATGCGGACATGCTGGAACAATTTCGTGGCCGTGACGACTGGCGTACGATGGTGGACGAAGCTGCGCCGCTGCTTGAGGCGAACGGGATCGAAATGGATCCGGACGAGTTGGCCGCCGTCTTGCCTGACGTATTCTCCATGGCGGAGTATCGAGGCGGACTCGCTGCGTTCGCGCCGGGAGAATAGGCGTTATTCAAGTCAGCTTTGGCGATCTTCGTGCTTGAGTAGAGTTGCGGCAGAATGCCGCGACCCTTGCTCCGGTCGCGTATGAGCCAAGCTCAAAATGCCAGGGCTGCGGCACGAACGAAGGACGCGGGCCCCGCCCCGGCGCCGAGCCCGACATCCTCATGCTGGCTTCATGGCCGAATGCAGGGCGGTGCGGAACTTCTGTACCGCTGGCGACATATAGGCTTTCCTGCGGTAGAAAAGCTGCATGCGGGTCTCGAACGCTGTCTCGTAGGGGAGCGCAACGAGATCTCTTCCAGCATGGGTCTGGAGCATTTGATCCGTCAGGATCGTGATCAGATCGCTGTCGCGTAGCAATGACGGGAGGAGTGCGGTTGATGCGTCGGTCTCGATGACGACCTGTGGCGCGCCGAGCCCGTGCTCCTGAAAGAATTTGCTGACGAGTTGGCGCATGCCGTGACCAGGGAGTGGCAGTAACCACTGCGCGGACTTGAGCAGTGCCGGCTCCACCGATGCAGATGCCAAGGGGTGGCCACGCCTGGCAGCGATAACGTACCGCTGACGGCCAAAGTCATCGGACTGGAGTTCGTCGGGTATGGCCTCCGGCATGAAGCAAAGCGCAAGATCCAGCTGGCCATCTTTCAACTCTTCGAAAAGCAGTGTCGACACCTGCACGGAGAGCGCAAAGGATATTTCCTTTTCGCGCTTTGTATAGCGTGCCACCATCGGCAGAAGTGCGGATTCCAGGAGTGCAGGCACGACGCCGAGACGGATCCGCCCCGCAGACGCAGACTTGACAGCGGACATTTCGGCGTAGGTCTGCGCGACGGACTCTCTCACATCCGCAATGCGCTCTAACAGGACGCGTCCTGCGTACGTCAGTTCAACACCTCTTCCACCTCGATCGACGAGCCGGACTTCGAATTCGGCCTCCAGTCGCTGCAAGATCTTTGTGACGGTCGATTGCGTCAGGCCCAGTTTCTGCGCAGCGCGATGCAGGCTGCGAGCCTCAGCCAGTACCGAAAATACACGTAGATCCTCGATTCTCATCTTGCCTCCGTATGCTGCTCGCGTGGTGCCCAGGCCGAATGTAACGGAATTCAAACGGGGGTGGAAGCCACAACGGGGTGCGCAAGGCCAGATTCCGGTATGGAATCAAATCGTGCTCCGCATTCCTCGCTCGCTGGACGAAAATCGGGGTGTCACTCTCGGCCACCTGCGGCGTCGGTTCACTTGACGAATCCTGCGAACCTGATCGACCCAGCGTCGCCTGCCAAGCATCTCATCGAATTTGTGGAGACTACCCATGATGACGCAAACACCCGCTTCCCCGGCGACCGCACATGTGGCGCAGAAGGTCGCCCATCCTTCCACGCACGCTGCCGCGGATGCCCTGCATGCGCTCGTGCATAGCGTGGTCGCTGTTGCGGATGGCGTCATCAGCATTGAACTGCATCCTGCGCTGCCCGACATCAGTTTCCCCGCGTTCGCCGCCGGCGCTCACATCGATCTGCACCTGCCAAATGGCCTCGTTCGTAGCTACTCCCTGCACAATTCGCAGGAGGATGTCGGTCGCTATCGGATCGGTGTGTTGCGTGACCGATCCAGCCGTGGCGGATCGAGCTGGGTGCACAGCGAGTTGCGGGCCGGCGATGTGCTTCCCATCTCGAAGCCGCGCAATAACTTCGCGCTGGTCGAAGATGCGCCGAGATCCGTATTCGTATCTGGCGGCATCGGGATAACTCCGCTCCTCTCCATGATGCGTCGTCTCGATAGTCTCGATCGGGCGGCGCATCTTCTGTACTGTGCGCGTAACCGCCGCGAGGCGCCGTTTCTGCGTGACCTGGAGAAAATGGTCGGCGACAGGCTTGCAATGCAGCTTCACTTCTCGGAGGAGTCTGGTGCGACGGCAAGTCTTGAAGACTATCTGCGGGCCTTCACGCCCAACGATCACTTCTACTGTTGCGGCCCTTCGGGGATGCTCGACGCGTTCGAGGCAGCATGCGAGGCGTTGGGCTTCCCCAATGTTCACGTCGAGCGCTTCAGGGCCGCCACGGTCGATTCCGGGCAGGCTGTCCCCAGCGGGCAGTGCGTGGTCGAACTCGCCAAGAGCGGCCGCACCCTGCATGTCCCCAAGGAAAAACCGTTGCTCAGCTGTCTGCTGGAGGCAGACGTGGACGTCCTGTATAGCTGCGAAGAGGGTGTGTGTGGTTCCTGTGAGACGCGCATCCTCGCTGGGGAGGCCGATCACCGGGACAGCATTCTCAGCAAATCGCAGAAGGCATCGAACAGCGTGATGATGGTGTGTGTCTCGCGCTGCAAGTCCGATCACATGGTGCTTGATCTCTGAGGATGAGATAAGGAGGGCTCGCTGCCGCGGCGCGAGATGGCACGTTGCTTGACTGTGCCGTCCATCATCCGTGCCGTGGCCATGTCGGCCGCCAGTGCGGAACAATCATCTGCGCAGTTCATTGACTACGCGAGCGAAGGCGTCGGCAGATGCGCGGATCGCCTCGACTTCGATGGCGCCATAGCCCAGCACGAAACCATCGCGAAACGGCGTGGCATTCTGATTGTAGGTATTCAGGCGCCGAAGATAGATTCCCTCCGCACGCGAGCGGGAGACGGCAGCCTCGAAATCGGCCAGGCCGTTGATCCTGACGGTCAGGTGCAGGCCTGCGGCATTGCGCGAGGTTTCCATCTCCGCGCCGAAATGCTGGTCGAGGCATCGCAGCAGTTCGTCCTGACGCGCGCCGTAGATCTCACGCATGCGTCGAATATGCTTTGCAAAGTGTCCGTCGACGATGAAATCCGCCAGGGCAGCTTGCAGCGAAAGGTAGCCTGGCCGATACAGGCGCAGGGATGCGGCTGCAAAGCCGTCGACGAGATCCGTTGGGACAACGATGTAGCTCAGGCGCATCCCCGGGTACATCACCTTGCTGAACGTGCCCATCAGAATGACACGATCGCTGGTATCGACACCTTGCAGCGAGGGCAACGGGCTCTGGTCGTATCTGAACTCGCTGTCGTAGTCATCCTCGAGAATGAACGCGTCCCACTCCTCGGCCCGCGCCAGCAAAGTTCGGCGTCGCGCGTCAGACAGGGTGACGCCCATCGGAAACTGATGTGATGGTGTTGTGACGATCAATCTCGGGTGTCCTTCGCACTGGTCGACCAGCATGCCTTCCCGATCGACATCGACAGCCTTGACCTCAAGCCCGTTGGCCTTCAATACGATGGGTGCCGCCCAATGGCACGGATTCTCGACATAGGCGAGCTGTCCTTCATCCGCCAATATCCGCGAACACAGATCGATGGACTGGTTGACACCCATCGTCACGATGATCTGCTCAGGCGAAGCACGAACGGCCCGCGACACGCGCAGGTACTCCGCCAGGGCACGGCGCAGGGGCAGGTCGCCTCCCGGGCTCGAGTATCCCATCAGGTCAGCATGCTGCTCACCGAGATAGCGATTCTGAATCGCTCGCCATGTCCGAACCGGAAAGTAGTTGACGTCGCACACCCCCTGAACGAAGGCACCTTTGAATTCCTGTATCCCGGTGGGCGCTTGCACGATCTGCATCCCCCTGCGTGAAAGCGGACGGGCGTCGGAATTCTTTACGAAGGGTCGCTCGCAGAGCGGCAACTTGTCCGAGACAAAGGTGCCGTTGGTTGAGCCGGCGCAGAGATAGCCATCGTCCAGCAAATTTCCATATGCATTGACGACGGTTACACGCGCCACCCCTAGCGCAGACGCAAGCGCGCGCGACGCGGGCATCCGTGCGGATGCTCTCAAAGTGCCGTCCAGGATGGCGTCGCGAATGAGGTTAGAAATCTGCCGCTGCAGTGGCACGTCGTCGTCTCGGCGCAACGTGCTGTTCAGTAGATCGGAAAGCAGAGAATCGGCCATATTGGCCCTATCAATCTGATCGAGTTGGTCTCACAGGGTAGCGTCGGGTGCGCGTATTGTAAAGGCTCAAGACCGCTCGGAATTACTGAGAAACCAGCATAAAAGGAGTACTCGTGGCTGAGTCTGACACCAACCAGCAGAACGCATTGAATCTGGAGTCGTACTTCATGGGGTTCACGCCGAACAAGCAATTCAAGCGTCGTCCCCGCCTCATTGTCAAAGCCGAAGGTAGCTATATTTACGGGCCGCARGGCGAGCGCATATTCGATGGGTTCTCGGGCCTGTGGTGTACGGGCATGGGGCACTGCCATCCCAGGATCGCCGAGGCAGTGAGCCAGCAGATGCGGCAATTGGATTACGTTGCCGCGTTCAACATGTCCCACCCATCCGCGTTCCGGCTCGCCGATCGCATTGCCAGACTGGCGCCGGCAGGGATGAATCACGTCTTCTTCACGACGGGCGGATCGGACGCCGTGGACACTGCGCTGAAGATCGCCATGGGTTATCACCGCATTAACGGCGACGCGGCGCGCTTCCGCTTCATCGGCCGCGAGCGCGGCTATCACGGTGTCGGGATGGGGGGCATCTCCGTGGGCGGGATGGTTCCGAACCGCAAGATGTTCGCGACGATGATGATGCCGGGTGTCGATCATCTTCCCCATACCCACAGCTTGAACGACATGGCGTTCTCCAGAGGGCAGCCGGCCTGGGGCGCGCATCTCGCCCGGGAACTGGAGCGCTTGGTCGCATTGCACGACGCATCGACCATCGCCGCCGTCATCGTGGAGCCGATGGCAGGATCGACCGGCGTACTCGTCCCGCCTGTGGGCTATCTCGAGGAATTGCGCCGGATCTGCACCAGGCACGGAATCCTCCTCATCTTCGACGAAGTGATCTGCGGCTTTGGACGAATGGGGGAGAACTTTGCTGCGCAGCGCTTCAACGTGAAGCCCGACATGATCACCTTTGCAAAGACGGTGACCAATGGGACGCAGCCGCTGGGTGGCGTGATCATGACCGACGAAATCTTCAATACGTTCATGACGACGCCCGAACACGTGAACACGATCTTCCATGGCTATACGTACTCGGCGCATCCTGTGCCGGTAGCCGCGGCGCTGGCCGCGCTGGATGTCTTCGACGAGGAAGACGTGCCTGCGCAGGTCCGGGCGCGCGAAAAGCTCTTCGAGGATGCGCTCCATTCATTGAAGGGCGAGCCGAATGTGATCGACGTCCGGAACATCGGCCTGGCTGGCGCAGTCGAGTTCACGCCGATCGACGGTCGACCGACGTTGCGCGGGTATCAGATCACCGAGCGATTGCTCGATCGCGGGTTCTATACGCGCTGGACTGGTGACATCGCGTCGATCTCCCCGCCGTTCTTCTCCACGGAAAGTGAACTCACCCAGATGATCGAAACCATGCGGGAAGTCATCCGGGAGAACGCAACGCAGGCGCAGAGCAGCTAGCGCCTGATCCATGAACGAGACGGAGTACATCCAGTCGATGCGTTCTGCAAGGACAGGGATGAGTGGATACATTTGGGAGTTGATATGGCTACTGTTACACAAGAGATTCATGCAGGTGCGGACTTCGGACTCGAGATCGCAAACGGGGATTTGCTGCGGAACGCCTGTTACGTCGATGGACGATGGGTGGGTGCGCAGGATGGCGCGACTGCGGCGGTAACGAATCCCGCCAACAATGCGGAACTCGGCACGGTTCCGTGGTGCGGTGTGGCGGAGACGCGGCAGGCGATTGCCGCCGCCGATCGGGCGTTCGACCAATGGAAGAAGCAGACGGCAGCTTATCGCAGCTGGCTTCTCAGGCGATGGTTCGATCTGATCCTGGCAAACAAGGAAGACCTTGCCCGGATCATCACCGCCGAACAAGGTAAGCCAATCGGCGAGAGCCGGATGGAGATCGAGTATGGCGCGTCGTTTGTCGAGTGGTTTGCCGAGGAGGCCAAGCGCGTGTATGGCGACGTGATTCCCGCGCCGATCCAGAGTTCGCGTCTCACCGTACTCAAACAGGCTATCGGCGTGGTGGCGGCGATTACGCCGTGGAACTTTCCGGTGTCGATGATTACGCGGAAATGCGCACCGGCGCTGGCGGCAGGATGTACGATCGTCCTCAAGCCGTCCGAGCTGACACCCTTGTCGGCGCTTGCGCTGGCACGCCTTGCGGAGGAGGCCGGCTTTCCTGCGGGCGTGGTGAATGTCATCACTGGCGACGCCGCGGTCATCGGATCCGAACTGACCGGTAGCACACGTGTACGGAAGATCAGCTTTACCGGATCCACCCGTGTGGGCAAGCTGCTGGCAAGCCAGGCGGGACACACGATCAAGCGCGTCTCGCTCGAGCTTGGCGGTAATGCGCCGCTTATCGTTTTCGATGATGCCGACCTCGACGTAGCCATTCGTGGCGTGATGGCATCCAAGTACCGGAACACCGGACAGACGTGCATCTGCGCGAATCGCATCTTTGTTCATGATCGCGTGTATGACGAGTTCTCGCGTCGCCTGGTCGAACAGGTGACGGCCTTGAAGGTGGGTAATGGACTGGAGGAGGGGGTTACACAAGGCCCGTTGATCAACCCGGCAGCGAAGGAGAAGGTCCACCGGCACGTGACCGATGCCGTCGGAAAAGGCGCTCGTGTGGTCCTCGGCGGAAAGCCGCATGGGCTCGGTGGTACCTTCTACGAGCCGACGGTTATTGTCGATGCGACCCCCTCCATGGCGTTGGCAGACGAAGAAACCTTTGGCCCGGTGGCCCCGCTTTTCCGCTTCCATACAGAGGACGAAGTCATTGCCATGGCGAATGCGACGCCTTATGGGCTGGCAGCCTACGTTTTCACGCGCGATCTCGGGCGCTCCTGGCGCGTCACCGAGGCCTTGGAGGTTGGTGTCGTGGGCGTGAACGAAGCCGCCGTTACGAATGCCGTCGCACCATTCGGAGGAGTCAAGGAATCCGGTGTCGGCCGGGAAGGGTCGAAGTATGGCCTCGATGAGTTCGTGGAGGTGAAGTACGTGTGTACGTCTATCTGACCCGCTATCCAGGTCGGGCGCCTTGCCGATGGGCATGGCATCCGGAGATCAGGTCAGCACGCCAATGATGAACGGCCCGAACTTCTTCGGAAGCTCGGGCCGTTTCGCTGTCGTGGCTTTACTTGCCGCCTACGATGTGGCGCGCATCACGCAACGCTTGCTCGATGCGCATCCATGCGTGCTCATCAGGCGGCAGGGACATGCGCAATCCCGGCACGTTTTCGAAGCGTCGTGTCCAAATGCCGTGGCGTGCCAGGCAATCCTGCCAGACTTCCGCAGCCGGCGTACGTGTCCACGCAAAAAGCGGCGTGTGGGTGCGGGAGGCGTCGAGGCCGTACTCACCCAGCAACTTTACGAAGCGTGCGCTGCTCTCGGTGAGACGGGAACACGCTTGTCTATGCCAGGCGCCATCCAGGAGTGCTGCTCGTGTGACGACACGGGCGGGTCCGGAAATCGTCCACTGTCCGCGCAGGTACTCCATGGCACGATGGACGCGCTCGCCAGTGATGACGGTGCCCACTCGGGCGCCTGCCAGGCCAAAGAACTTGCCGACGGAGCGCAGCACGATCAGGCTGTCGACGTTCGCGTGCGAGGCTACGCTGAATTCGGGCGTTGCATCGATAAACGCCTCGTCGACGATCAGTGCGCCACCGCGTGCGGCAAGCTCGCTGTGCCACGCGAGCAGCGCGTCGGGCGTGAAGAGCTCGGCCCCGGGGTTGTTCGGGTTGACGACCACCAGATATTGCAGATCCGCGGGGAGGGTGCGGCCAGGTTCGAGAAGAAAGCCCGCGCGATCGCGCACGTCGGAGACCTCCGCTGTCACAAAGTACTCGAGAGGAAACCCGTCAGCCGAGAACGCCCGTTCATACTCCCCGTACGCGAGGTAACCGACCCCGATACGCCCCTTTGGCAGAATCTTGGGTAGCATGCGGATCGCCGCCTGGGACCCGGGCATCACCAATGCACGTGTCGCGCGGTAGTGTTGTGCCGCTACCTCTTCGAGGTCGTCGTGATCGTCGGGCAAGCGCAGCCACGCGTCTGCATCGATGGGCGGCACCGGGTAGCCGACGGGATTGATACCGGTCGACAGATCTATCCATTTTTCACGCGGAATGCCGTAACGGCGAACGACCGCGCGAAGATCTCCCCCGTGGGGAATCGGGGCTGGAAATTCAGTATCGACAAGGTTGGTCATGAGCGTTTCTCCTGGGTTGGCCTCGTCCTCGGCGGCCGGTCTTGCTCGGGTGGGCGGGAAGGCCTGCCACCTGCTGCGTTCAAGCGGCTTTTCCCCGCGGGTGTCACTGGCGCGAGGAAGCATGTCGCTCAGGTCGGCCGGGTCGGCCGGGTCAGCAAGCTCTGTGCTTCGAGCTTCTCGACAAGAGCCAGAAGGGACTTGTCTGACCCAGCCGCACCGATGATGGACAGGCCAAGTGGGGCACCGTTGGCGGTAAGTAGTGGCAGGGAAATCTGTGGCAATCCCACCAGCGGGGCGATACTGAGGAAGCGCAGATCCGAAAGCCTCTGGCTGTTGAGCTCGGCCACTGTCGAGGCGCGCAAGGGGGCGGGGCCGGAAACCGTGGGCATGACGATCACTTGTCCTTGCTCCAGTGTGGCATGGAACTGTGCACGGATGCGGTCGCGTACCACGCTTGCCGCGAGATACTCATCTCGCGTTACCTTGCTCGCCAGCATGATTCTTTCGGCGATGTCCGGCCCAAGCGCGGGTTGCGCTCGCGCAACCCAAGGACCGAGTTCCTTCCAGACTTCATAGAACTGCACCGTACGGAAGGCGTTGACGAACTCGTCGAGCTCAGGGATTGCCGTGTGAAGGGAGCGACGGTCTTCCAGGCACGGATGCCATGTGCTCAATACGGATGCTGCCGCTCGCTGGGTTGCTTCGGGCAGGACCGACCAGGCGCCGTCGAATGACATCCAGCCCGTGAACGCTTCCGGCCGCATCGCGTCAGGGAGCAGAGCGCGTCCTGCCGCAGCAAGTGTCCGGGCATCGCGTGTCAACCAGCCGACAGCGTCAAACGAAGGCGCGAGAGCACGCACGCCATCGGAGGGAATCACGCCATGTGTCGTCCTGATGCCAAAGACACCGCAAAAGCTCGCTGGTGCACGAATCGAGCCGGCCGTGTCGGTACCCAGGCCGATATCGCACAAGCCGGCTGCAACGGCTGCTGCGGATCCGCAGGAGGATCCTCCGGTGAGCCGGTCAGGCGCGGCGGTGTTTATCGGAGACCCATAGTGAAAGTTGTTGCCGGCCAGGCTGAAGGCAAGCTCATCGGTCACGGTCTTCCCGACAATGCGGGCACCATTCTCACGAAGCTTCGACACGGCGAAGGCGTCTGCGGCAGGCAACGCATGCGTCTCCTCCCATTGCGGATTGCCGTAACCGGTGGGACACCCGGCGATATCGAAGACGTCCTTGATGCCGCAAGTGAGCCCGTCAAGGTGTCCGGAGCCTGTTGGCTGCCATTCGACAGCCTTGCCTGGCACGAAGGCTCCGACATCATCTCGCGGCGATTGTGTGGGAGACCGTTTTATCGACGTGGAGTGGTCGTCGCTGTATTGGCCTGAAATGTGATGATTGAAGTTCATGGCATCCTTCACGCTTCTCGGTTTGTGCAAGCGTCTTGCTGATATTTTGGCGACGGGTTGCGGAATCTGTGGCCCGAATCGATTCCGATGCGGAATAGGGCCCTGGCGACGACTCAAGCTATCGCCGCTCAGGCACTAGCGGTTCGTCATCGTTCTGCGGGCGCCGGACGCGTCGTCCCTCATCCCGGAGTCTGCCGCGCGTGTGCAGCTATGCAAGCGGCGAGAATGGTGCAGGGACGCAAAGAAGTGAGTTGGCGTCGATGAGGTGAGCCGGCGCTCCCTTTGGCGGCCAGATCTTCGCGCGAGCTGCTTCGGCGCGGATTTCAAAGCGCTCACTGGCATTGGCATAGGGCCAGATATGCGTGATGCGAGGAGCGCCGTCCAATGCGTACATATTGATCACCAGCGCAGAGAGCTTGACGCGATCGGGTACTGCAGCCTCCCAGGCTGTTATCGTCGGAGGCAACCCGCCCGGCTTGAGGCGGTAGGTGCGGATCTCATAGATCGAACCATAGGTGCCCGGCGTTATCGGTGGGAGGAAAGGCAGTGCCTTGTAGCTATCCGTCTCGAAGGAAGTGATGACGGCGCGCTCGCTTTCTCCGCTTGCAGACAGGCTGAATGGGCCCGGATGGAACAGCGTTCTCTCGCGTTCGGCGGCGAGCATCTCGGCGGATTCGAACTCGCGCAGGATAAGCATTCGACCAAGAGCGCCTACATCGGTAGTCCATGCGCCGAGTAGGCGCCCAGCCACGCAAGCGGCATTGACATAGGCTTCTGCACCGCGGATGACCGCTTGGGTGTCCTGGAGATTGAAGTTGAGTGTTGCGAGTTCGTATAGCATTTGGCCTCCTTGGTCGGTTCCGGCTCGATGGGGAAAGCGTTTTCTTCAGTCCGCGTATATCCCTGCCTTCTTGATCACCGGTCCCCATTTGCCAATTTCTGATGTCAGGACGGCTCGCAAGGATTCCGGAGAGGCGCGACGCGCGCTAACCGCTTCTGCACCGAGAGCGTTCATCCTGGCGCGAAAGTCGGGGTCGGAGACGGCGCTCTGAAGCGCAGACACGAGCTTGTCGATAACTGGCTTGGGCGTCCCCTTCGGAGCATACATTCCGTGCCAGTTCCTCACGTCCATGATCAGGCCTTGCTCGGCCGAAGTTGGAATGTTCTTGAAAGCCTCGACACGACGACTCTGCATAGCTGCGTAAGGCTTAAGGGAGTTCGCTTGGAGCAGGCCTGCGAGGCTGGTGGTTTGGTCGCACATCAGGCTGACCTGGCCGCCCATGAGGTCGCTCAACGCCGGCGCGGAGCCCTTGTATGGGACAGTTGTGAGGGTCGTATGAATGGAGTCCTGGAGGAGAAGACCGCAGAGATGAGACGCCGATCCAACTCCCGCGTTGGCGAGTGAAAGGTTGGCTGCGTTGGCATTGATGTACCCGAGTAGATCCTTGAGGTTTGCCGGAGGTAAGTTCCTGGTGCCAACCAAGACCATCGGTACGTCGGCAATTTCACCCAACATCTCGAAGTCCCTGAGCGGATCAAAGCCGAGCTTTCGGTACAGCGCCGGAGCGGTGGCCATGCCGATGTGGTAGACAAGAACGGTGTAGCCGTCGGCTGGCGATTGAGCCACCTTCCTCGCGCCAATCGTGCCACCGGCACCGCCGAGATTCTCGACAACCATCGAGGTCTTCAAGTACTTGGACATCACGACCGATACTTCACGCGCGACCTTGTCGGTAGGACCGCCGGCCGCAAACGGAACAACCACCGTTATGGGCCGATCGCCCGGATACTCCTTCGCCTGTGCATTACCCGACAGTCCAATGACTCCAACTACTATTGCCGTCAGAACTTGTGCAACCTGGTTCACGATGTCTCCTTGATGTCTTTGTCTTCGGGGCAGAATGCGGCTCTCTGGAGAGCGCTATGGGGGGGCGTCCTGTTGATATTGTTCTGCTGAATACCGAGAATTCGCTTCGATATTTGATTCCGTGCGGGAATATGAGGCCTGTCAGAAATGTTGTGTTTAGGGCATAACAAGTCGGCAAGGAGCATGTCATGACCTGCATCGTGCATCTGATCAGCCTGGAGCACGCCGGCTGGAAGGAGCGCCGGGCAGTCGTCGCGGATCGCAAGCCCGTGTACACCGCGTCCACCGTGGAGGCTGCGCTGGCCGAACTGGCGGCCTTCGGGCAAGGGGAATGGGGCTAGCGACGGACTCCGCTGGATCCGCGCGTCGACAGCGAGGTCGTGGCGGCAACTTTCGGCAAAGACTTGAACGATTGCGCGGCGAAATGCCGTCGTGACAGGCGCTTCCCGTGCTGTTGGCGATTACGTCGCCAAGGTTCTCGGAAAAATGCAGAGACTTTGGTGCTTCCCGCAAGCTCACACCCGACTTTCGAAGCGTGCTTCGCCGCCGGCTTCTGGAGTGGCGAAAAGTAGCGTAAGCAAAGACCTTTCTATTTTCCAGGGCGACAGCCGGCTATGAAGTCAGGATTCAACCGAATGTTCCCTGATCCGGGCGAGCCTTCCCCTGAAATCGGCGATGAACCGCTATTTCGCAGATGGTGATCCGTCCAGAAGGGCAGCCATTTTGGATATCTGGCTCGCGTGCAGACTCGCTACCTGCCAGTAGACGGAATGAAGAATGGGACAAGCGGGCGTCGATGGGAGCACCACGCCGCGACACCCCTTGGTTCGACATTCATGCGGCCGCTGTGCGCACCAGCGCGTTCGGGGGGGCCTGCTGTCGAGCGCCAGCGCATGCCTTCCTTCGCACCCCTTCCCCACCTTCAGTGCAGATAACCCGACGCGCCATCCCACAGCAGCTTCACGGCCGTGACCACCAGCAAGCCGTAGCAGGCCTTGTACATCTGCTGCTGGTCCAGCTTGGCATGCAGGCGCCAGCCCAGCCAGACGCCAGAGGGAACGGCGAGGAGGCAAATCGCCATCAAAGTCCAGACGGCGCCCGCCGGCCTGGCCAGCGCCAGCCATGGCGCCGCCTTGATGATGTTCCCTACCGTGAAGAACAGACTGGTCGTCCCGGCATAGACCTGCTTGCTAAGGCCAAGCGGCAACAGGTACATCGCCAGCGGCGGCCCGCCGGAGTGCGCGACCATGGTGGTAATGCCCGACGTGAAGCCGGCTCCTATGGCCTTGGGCGATGAGCGCGGCCGCACCACGACTTCTCCGCCGCGCATAAACCACAGGCCGACGAAAGTCAGCGTGACCGCTGCCATCACGATGGCGATAGCGCGGTGATCCAGCACGCGAAACAGCACGTAGCCGATACCGATGCCGACCACCAGTCCGGGCAAAAGCAAAAGGAGGTCGGCCTTGGACCACGTGGATGGCTTCCAGTAGCGCAGGCTATACAGATCCATCGCGATGAACAGGGGCGCAAGCAGGCCGCCCGCTGTCACCGGGTCCATCACGAGCGATAGCAGTGGAATGCCGACGATGGCAAAACCGCCACCGAACGCGCCTTTCATGAAGCAGATCAGGAAGTCACCCGCGAACGTGACGAGGATGGTGGTGGCGCTCAGTTCCATGTTGACCATCTCCCTTCGCCCGAATAGCGGGCAGAGCGGCCATGCAGAAGAGCGCCGCCACCCACGGCCTGTGCGGTGGCTTGTATGAGGTACCAATGCATTGCAGACACGAGTTCCATTGCGACTCCGCCCAACGCCCAGAGCAGGATGCTGAGCGCTTGGACCGGTCACGCGAACGGAGCGGTTTGCCTGGGCGCCAGGGTATCGGCTGAGTAGTCGGGCTCATCGTAGTCTGCGCATGCATGACAATCAAATTATTGTCATGGATACAATCTTTCGATGGCACAAGCGTGCTACCACAGTGGCACGAACCGATCCGTGACGGAGCCCGCGCTCCGCACACTGACGGCGCGTAAGGGCAGTCGAAGCGTCTGATAAGCAATTCGGCGCTGCCAGAATCGGGAGCGCCGTTTGGGCGCTGCGAAGAACGAGGCCGATCTCGGCACATGCTGCAATGCGCCGTTGTGCATTTCGGCGCGGCGACAGCAACGACCCCTGGACTCTCTGTTCGTTCCTTCCAAAGGACGAAACATACATTTGCCGTTGCTATGGTGTTACTGCGTCCGGAAAAACCCTAGGATGCGTCCACTGCGTGGCAGTTGTCCGCCACCTCTACCTGCCCATGTCCGGCCGGCAGGCCGGCCAATCCATCCGCGACGCGTCGTCCGGGCCATGTGCGTGTTTTCACACGCTGGCTTCGCTCGTCCCCGAAGGGCGCGTTGGGCGATCGGAGGGTTCTCATCGCACAAGGGAACGCACAGTGAAAATTGAAGATATCCGCCGCAACGCCTTCGCCATGCCGGTGCACAACCCGTCATATCCGCGTCCGCCATTCCGCTTCCTGCAGCGCGAGTACTTCATCGTCTCCTATGAGACCGACCCGGACGCGCTACGTGCGGTGGTGCCCGAACCGCTGATGCCCGACGGCAATCTGGTGAACTATGAGTTCATCCGCATGCCGGACTCGTCCGGCTTCGGCAATTACACCGAAAGCGGCCAGGCAATCCCCGTCGTCGACGCGCAGGGGCGCAAGGGCAGCTACACACACGCCATGTATCTCGATGACGAGGGCCCCATCGCCGGAGGCCGCGAGATCTGGGGGTTTCCCAAGAAGCTGGGCTCGCCGCGCCTGTCGATCGACGGACACGACACGTTGCTCGGGACGCTCGACTATGGCTCGCAGCGCGTTGCCACCGGCACCATGGGCTTCAAGTTCCGCCCACTCGATCCGGCATCGGAGCAAAAGGCGCTCGCCGATACCCCCAACTACCTGCTGAAGGTCATCCCGCACGTCGACGGTTCGGCGCGCATCTGCGAACTGGTTCGCTTCCACCTGCGCGACGTGACGGTGCACGGCGCATGGCAAGGCCCCGGCGCGCTCGAGCTGCATGCGCATGCGCTGGCATCCGTTGCCGACCTGCCGGTTCGCCGAGTGGTGGGCGCGAAGCATCTCATTGCCGACCTCACCCTCGATATCGGCGAAGTCGCCTACGACTACCTCGCGCCGGCCGAGGCGCCGAAGCTGGTCGTCAACCAATAACCCACCGCACAAGGAGCAACCATGTCTTTGCAAGGAAAAGTCGCGCTTGTTACCGGCGCAGCCAGTGGTATCGGCGAGCAATGCGCGCGCCAGTTGGCGAATGATGGCGCGACAGTCGTCATCGCCGACCTGAATATCCAGGCCGCACGGCAGGTGGCCGAGTCGATCGTCGCCGGCGGCGGCAAGGCGATTGCCGTGGCGATGGATGTCACAAGCGAAGACGTCGTCAATGCTGGCATCGATGAAACCGTGGCAACGCTGGGCGGCCTGGACGTACTGGTCTCGAACGCGGGTGTCCAGATCGTCAATCCGATCGAGGACTATGCCTTCGCGGACTGGAAGAAGATGCTGGCCATCCATCTCGACGGCGCGTTCCTGACCACCCGTGCGGCGATCCGGCACATGTACGCGTCGGGCAAGGGCGGGGCGATCATCTACATGGGTTCGGTTCACTCGCACGAGGCCTCGAAGCTCAAGTCGGCCTACGTCACGGCCAAGCACGGGCTTCTCGGCCTGGCGCGTCGTGGCCAAGGAAGGCGGTCCGCGCGGGGTTCGCGCCAACGTCGTCTGTCCCGGCTTTGTCCGCACGCCGCTGGTCGACAAGCAGATTCCCGAGCAAGCCAGGGCGCTGGGCATTTCCGAAGCCGAAGTGGTCAGCAATGTCATGCTCAAGGAAACGGTCGATGGCGAGTTCACGACTGTGGCCGATGTGGCCCGCACGGTGTCGTTCCTGGCCGGCTTCGAATCGGCCGCGCTGACAGGCCAGTCGATCGTCGTCAGCCATGGCTGGTTCATGCAATAAGAGGAGGAACCCAGTGCGCCGCAGTCAACGCAACACGTCTCATCCCGCCGAACCGCTGGCGCTGCCGCCCTATGACGAGGTCGGCCTCGTCCTTCAGGGCGGCGGCGCGCTTGGCTCCTATCAGGCTGGCGTCTATGACGGCCTGGCCCAGGCGGGCATCCATCCCACCTGGGTGTCAGGCATTTCCATCGGCGCCTTGAACACGGCGATCATTGCCGGCAATGCCCGCGAGGATCGCGTGGAAGCGCTACGCGGATTCTGGCAGACCATCAGCCTTCCGCCCGATGCCATTGGCAAGGCCGGAGCCTGGCTGCCCGCGACATTCGGCTTCCCGGACATCGCGCGCAAGTGGTCAAGCATGTGGGCCGCCGGCCGCGCGCTGATGGAAGGCCAGCAGGGCTTCTTCCTGCCGCGTTCACCGCTCCATGGCTTCGGCGGCCATGGCGACGGGCCGAGCCAGGTGAGCTTCTATGACACCAGCGCATTGCGCGCGACGCTGCTGAAATACGCCGATTTCGATCGCATCAACGATGGCGAAATGCGCGTCTCCGTGGGCGCCGTCAATGTACGGACCGGCAACCTCGTGTACTTCGACAATACGAAAATGCGCCTCGAGCCGGAGCACTTCATGGCATCGGGCGCGTTGCCGCCGGGTTTCCCGGCCGTCGAGATCGATGGTGAGTTCTACTGGGACGGCGGACTCGTCTCCAACACCCCGCTTACCGAGATCGTGCGCGAATCCCAGCACAAGGACACGCTCATCTTCCAGGTGGACCTGTGGAGCGCGAGCGGGGCGCTGCCGGGCAACTTCCTCGACGTGTCCGAGCGGACCAAGGATATCCAGTACTCAAGCCGGACGCGCGCCATTACCGCGTTCATGGAAGGCCGCCAGAAGCATGCGCGGCTGATCAAGGCATTGCTGGAGCATGTGCCAAAGTCCGTTCGCGATACGCATCCGCTGATGCGCGAGGCGCAGCGCATTGCCGATGGCAGCGCCGTCAACGTCGTGCACCTGATCTATCGGAACAAGTTCTTCGAGGGCCACTACAAGGACTTTGAGTTCAGCGCCGACACGATGGGCGAGCACTGGACGAGCGGGCTGGACGACATCCGTGACACGCTCGCCCATCCCGAGTGCCTGGCGATTCCGAGCCACGATGTCGGCTTCGTGACGCACGACGTGCATCGGGTCGACGCGCCGGCGCTGACGGGTTCCGGTCCGCTCGACACGGAACCGGTCACGCCCGGGATGACTACCATCGACCAGCTCCCTGCGCAGGCCAACGATCCCATGACGCGGGTCGCCTGAGCGCTGCGCCACAGGGGCTGAACGCCCACCGCAAGCAAGCTGGCGTTCTTCGACGTCAAGAGCCTCGAGATTCCGGTGGCCGAGCGTATTCCCAGACGAAAGCCATGCGGCGCCGCGCAGCCGGACGGAGCGGGCCTATCCGAAGCTCATCCGCTACAACCGGGTCGACAAGGGTGGGCACTTCGCTGCATGCCATTCGCATCGGAGTCGATATGCCCAATACTTTTCATCGCGTGGGGAACGGTCCACCCCCCCGTCCTTGTTATACGTCTGGTTTGGCGACGCCCACTCGTTCGAGCCGATCGAACCCTGGTCGTCTCGCGACGCCCTCAACGATGTGTTCATGAATTTTCGAGGCTAAGGCAGCATGCGCGAGACGCTCGGCGAGTACACGATCGACGAGATCGCCGGTCAAAGAACGTAGAGCATGCCGATTGCAACAAGACAGGCTGACACGGCGATGTAATACCGGAAGCCATGCGTGCAGCCGTCGCGTTCATGGGGGGCTGCCGCCCCCGTCTGTTGCCTCGGCATAAGTGCCTCATTTCTTGGTGGTCACTGGTTTTAGCTTGATGACGCGGGAAATCTGCCCAAGCGTAAAGCCACTGTTGACGACATACGGCGCGCATGCCAGTGGCGACGTCAGCGACTCCGCCGCGGTGAAGTGGCCGAGATAACGGTACTTGTCGGTCTCCCGCCTGACAAATACCGGGATGGCTTCCGGCTGCGTTGCCAGCGTCCTGCCGGCAGCGCGAGCCGCCGCGCCACTGCTGCAAAGAATGGCCTCCGGGGCGTGAGGATTGAGGTCCTGTCGCAGACATACGGCCACTACCTTGCCATTCTTTGTAGGAAGAAATGCTTGCTTGCTACCGCCACAGACCGTATGGATAAGTTCGCGGGTGTATTCCTTGCCAATTTCAAACATAAATGATCTCCGAACGGATGCGCGCTGGAAAAAGCAGCATCAGGACAGAGACGATATCGAGATTGGCATAAATGCCACGAAGAAGCTGAGGTGTGGAGAATCAACGGCCTGTATCTTTTCTCGCCCGCCACGCAAGGGCGAGATATCAGAAGCGGTAGCTGCCAAAAAGCCGGCAGACGGAAGCCGCGTCAGGGCAGTCTCTCAGTAGCGCGCGGAAGCGTGCGTCGCAGAAGTACTGTGCGACGCTAGCCAGCAAGTGCAGGTGAGCGTTGTTATCCCATTCCGGCGAGAGGATGAAGACCAGATTGTCAACGCCACGGCCGTCTGGCGCATGAAACGCGATCGGTTCCCGGGTACGTACGTAGCATGCCAATGCTTGCGCAAGACCTCGGACGCGGCCGTGTGGGACGGCGATACCCTGACCAAGCCCCGTGGAGCCAAGCGCTTCCCGTTCCGCCAGGCCCGCCGTCACAGCCTCTGCGTCGAGGCCGAAACGGTGCGCGGCGAGCGCACCGATCTGACGAAACAATTCAGACTGGTCAGACGCGTGCAGGTCAAGTGCCACATGCGCTTCACGTAGCATTTCGCCGAGCGATCGAGGTCGCAGATCGTCAGCGCCGGGCCATTGCCTTGGACGCGCCCCATGAACCAGGTCCATCCATGCACCAGACGGCGATTCCGGGATTTCCACCGCGTGACTGAATTCAGCGCCCGGTGCCACGTCGCGAATGCGCCGCAAGGCATCGGGGATGACCACCCGCGGCAGGGTCAGGGAAAGGCGCATCCGCGAGYCCCCGGGCAGCAAGGAAAGGCTGATCGTCCAGGACTGCCCGATGCAGTCTCTTGTCAGGGCCTGGCGCAGTGGCACTGCGTGCTGGACATCGACGACGATGTGCATCGTCACGGCACGCACCGACGGCAGGGGGTGGCGTGCATCCGCCTGCTCGCGCAAAGGTCGTCGCTCGGGCGACAATGAAGTCATGCAGGTACTCCCACTGTCCGTGTGGCGTAATCAACCCGCGCACACTCCCGGGCGGCGCGATCATATGTCACCAGCGTCGCGCCCTCGGCCCGGGCTAGTACCGTCCCGGCCATGATGGCTGCCTCGCGATCTGCGTGATGCGAGTCGGCGTAACGTGCGCCTTCATGGATCACATCCCAGCCATCCCGATACGGGACAACCTGAATCTGTGTCGTCATAGACCTCCAGAACCGGATATTCACTACCAAGGAACAGATCGGTGACTGAATGGTAGAGGGAAGGAAATCAAGTTGCCGTATCAGGGCACAGTGAACGCATCAAAATGACGTAAAGGGAAAGCGCTGCCTTGGAAAGCCCCACGACACGGCGTGACTACCGCTGCGGCGACGTTTCCTGCGAGAGAAGCCACGTTCACGATTTTCATCTCGGCATTTCGACAATGACCGCGGCAAGTCGTTGAGCAGCTGTCTTCATCTGCGAAATGCTGAAGCCACCAAATCCAAGGATCAGGCCGGGGCGCCCGGTCCCGGATGCGAACATCGGCGACACTGCGCGGACGACGACACCCTCCTGGGCACTCCGTTGCGCCACCGCGCGGTCGTCCATGCCACTGGCAAGCCAAAGTACCAGGTGCATGCCTTGATCGCCGGGTTCGATCCACGCGAGATCATGGGGGAGTAGCGTTTCGAGTGTCTCGATCAACCGAAGTCGATACTCTGCATACGCGTTGCGAACCTTGCGAATGTGACGATCCAGATGGCCCTCTGCCATGAAGGCGGCCAGCACATGTTGATCCGCGGTGGGTGGGTGACGGTCGATGAGCACACGCGCACCGCAGAAGGCATCCACCAGGCTATGCGGGACGATCGCATAGCCCAACCGCAATGATGGAAACAGAATCTTGCTGAAGGTGCCCAGATAGACCACGCGGTCTGGGTCCAGTCCCTGAAGCGCGGGGAACGGATAGCCTTGATACCGCAGTTCGCTGTCATAGTCGTCCTCGATCACCCAGGCCTTGCTGGCGCTTGCCCACGCCAGCAAGGCGGTGCGCCGGGCCATGCTCAGGGGCATGCCAAGCGGATACTGATGCGAAGGCGTGACAAATGCCACGCGTGCGCGTGGCGCCATGCGCATGCCAGCTTCGACATCGAGACCTTCGGCGTCAACCGGCACCCGGACCATGTCTTCACGACGGCCCATGCTTTCGAATATTGCCGTTACGCCGCGGTATGCGGGGTTCTCCACCCAGGCCTGGTCATGCGGCCCCAGCAGGACCTGGCTTGCGAGAAACAGTCCCTGCTGGGTTCCGCTCGTCACGATGACCTGGTCCGCTTCACAACGCACCGAGCGTGACTTGCGGACGTAGCCGGCAATTGCTTCGCGTAGCGGTAGCGCGCCAAGAGGATCGGCATATCCGGTGGGCGCACCCGGGCCTCTTGCGCGCAGCCGGTTGCCAAGGCGGCGCCATATGTCGGCGGGCGCGGTCAAGCCGATCGGCACCGAGATGGCGAACGGAGCCGGTGCCAGCGCCCGGAACTCCTGCGCGATCTGCGCGAATGGGCGCGCGCGCGCAGGCATATCTGGCTCGACCGTGAGGCTGGAAACCGCGCGGGCTTCGCGGGCAGGCTGCTGCTCGGCCACGCCATGCGCGACGCTGGTCCCCGCGCCAGCTTTTGATTCGAGAAAGCCCTCGGCGACCAACTGCTCGTAGGCCTCGATCACCGTGCCCCGCGCAACCCGAAGCGAATCCGCGAGCGAGCGCGTGGAAGGCAACGCATCGCCCGCCCTGATATCGCCCCTGCGCACGGCTTCTCGTAACGCCTCCGCCACCTGGCGGCTCAGATTGCCCGCCGTGCGGTCAAGCACGCCGAATGAGGGCATTTCCGCGACTCGTGCAGTTCTTGCCATGATTCTGGTTCACAAAAAATCCACCAAACTGGATCTTAAGAATAAACCACTATTCGAGCAGACTGGGAACGGTCGCGGTCTGCAGCCGGTCACCCCGTTCACGCCCCTTCTGGAGACATCCACATGTACGTTCCCGCCCATTTCGCCGAGACACGCAAGGAAGTGCTACACGCTCGCATCACCCAGCATCCATTTGGCACGCTGATCACGCATGGCGACGGCGGACTCGACGCCAACCATATTCCGTTCGAGCTCGTAACAGGGGAGGGCGAACTGGGGACACTGCGTGCGCATGTAGCGCGGGCCAATCCGGTATGGCAGAGCGTTGCAAACGGCGATGAGGTGCTTGCGGTCTTTCATGCGGGCGACGCCTATATCTCGCCAAACTGGTATCCGGGCAAGCACGAGTCTCACGAGCGGGTGCCGACCTGGAACTACATGGTCGTCCACGCGCACGGACGCATCACGATTCTCGACGATGAGCGCTACCTGCGTGGTGTGGTCGGTCGCCTGACGCGCACGCACGAGGCATCGCAACCGAAGCCATGGAAGATGGGAGATGCGCCGAGAGATTACCTGGAGGCCATGCTCAAGGCGATCGTCGGTGTGCAGATCGAGATCACGCGCCTTGTGGGGAAAAGCAAGCTCAGTCAGAACAGGGAAACGCGGGATATTCGAGGGGCTGCCGAGGCGCTGAAATCCCGCGGGAGCTCTCCGACCGGCGACGAGATGCTGGCGCAGGCTGCCGGGAAACCGGACTAGAACGACGAGCGGCAGCGCTGCAATTCCTGATCCCAGGTCGCGGCCGCCGATGCGCCGTGATGAACGCTCACGCCAATACTCCTTAATCTTTTGGGTGTTAATATAAGCGCGGCGTTGGGCAACTGCCCCGTGGACCGCGGGCCGCCGCGCGAACCGAAGGCGTGAAAGGTGGGGCGCGGCAGTGCRCCGCGCCATTCAGCCAGCCGGATTCCGGACGATCACGGGGCCGATGGTTCCATAGACCGGGCCAGCCAGCCGGGACAGCGGACGAAGCTCCCTGCTATCGATCTTGTTCTGCTGGATGAGGCCGTCGCGTGCGTGGATGCGCACCGGCGCGGCGACGATGAAGTCCGAGGTGGGGCCGAACCGGATGGTTTGCGACAGCCTGCACTCGAGCGCGAGCGGTGCGTCGCGCAGGCGAGGCACCGAGATGTCCACGCTGGGGAGAAGCGGCAGGCCGAGCAGGGTCGTTTCGCTGATGTCCGATGGGTGCGGGAAGGCGCTGGCGTGGAGCGCGTCGACCTGAGTGTCGTCGGCGATGTGCACCACCAGTTCGCCGTTGGCGATCACGTTGCGTGCGGAGTCCTTGCGCGACCCATCGTCCTTGAACGCCATGTTGATGCCGAGCAGCGGCGGGTTGTAGCAGATGATGTTGAAGGTGCTGAAAGGTGCGAGGTTGACCAGGCCTTCCTCCGAGCGTGTCGTGACCCAGGCGATCGGTCGGGGAACGATCATGCAATTCAGAAGCTTGTAGATCTCGCCCTTGCTCAGCGCGCCGACTGACTGTTCCATTCGCATCTCCTTCGGTTCCGTTCCGTGTTTTCGAGTATATTAACAACGGTAAGATACGGCAAGGATGATTCTGTCTGTCGCCTGTCGGATCGATGATGCCGTCCTCGACTCAACTCGACTCAACTTAACTCAACCTCCCTTTTAAAGGTCCCATGCCATGACCCGTGAAGCTGTCTTCGTCTCCACAGCACGTACGCCGCTCGTCAAGTCGCAGCGCGGCGCATTCAATATCACCGATGGCCCCACGCTGGCTTCGTTCGCAGTGCGTGCGGCGGTGGACCGTGCCGGCATCGATCCGGAGATGATCGAGGACATGATCCTGGGATGCGGCTACCCGGAAGGCACCACGGGCCGTAACCTGGCACGGCAGACTGTGATCCGTGCGGGGCTGCCTGTCAGCATTGCCGGCTCGACCATCAACCGGTTCTGCGCCTCGGGCCTGAATGCCATCAGCATTGCCGCGGGCCGCATCGTGAGCGAAGGTGTTCCGGCGATGATCGCGGGCGGGGCGGAGAGCATTTCGCGTATCCGCACGCGCGAGGACGGCGAAAACGGCGTGGATCGCTGGATTGCCGAGCACAAGCCGGACCTGTACATGTCGATGATCGAAACGGCGGATGTCGTTGCGAAACGCTATGGCATCAGCCGGGAAGCGCAGGACATGTTTTCGCTCGAAAGCCAGCGGCGCACGGCGGCGGCGCAGGCCGCAGGCCGGTACCTGGACGAAATCGTGCCGTGCACGACGGTCATGGCGGTAACCGACAAGGAAACCGGTACCGTCACGCACCGCGAGGTGACGGCGGACGCGGACAACTGCAACCGTCCGGGCACCACTTACGAAGCCCTGGCAAAGCTCGAACCGGTCCGCGGCAAGGAGCATTTCATTACGGCCGGCAATTCCTCGCAGCTCTCCGACGGCGCTTCGGCCTGCGTGATGATGGAGGCGGGAGAAGCCGCGCGCGCCGGCATTGCGCCGCTGGGTGCTTTCCGGGGCATGGCGGTGGCCGGGCTGGAGCCGGACGAGATGGGTATCGGGCCGGTCTACGCGGTGCCGAAGCTCCTGAAACGACACGGCCTCAAGATCGCGGATATCGGCCTGTGGGAGCTCAACGAAGCGTTTGCTTCGCAGTCGATCTACTGCCGCGACAAACTGGGCATCCCCGATGAGCTGCTGAACGTCAATGGGGGCGCCATTTCCATCGGCCATCCCTTTGGCATGACCGGCGCGCGGCTGGCCGGCCACGTGCTGATCGAGGGGAAGCGTCGTGGCGTGAAGTATGCCGTCGTAACGATGTGCATCGCCGGCGGCATGGGCGCCGCGGGGCTGTTCGAGATCTACTGATCCCGGCGCCCGGCTGCCGGGGCGCATTGCGCGACGGCAGCCGGAACCTCTTCGGCAAACTACAGTTCTTCCAGTGCGTGGTTCATCAGCACTGACACGTCCGCGTGAATGGCTTGCCCCAGCGCGCCAGTCTGCACGAGCATGTACTCGCCATAGAATCGCGCCGTCTTGAGCTTGCCGGCGTAAAAGGCGGGAGATTCATCGCCGTCGGGCGCGAGCGCCGCGGCAGCCATTCGCAACCATGCCACACCGAGCGCGACGAGGCCGAACATCTGCAGATAGTGGCTTGCCGCGCCCGCGGCGGCCCGCGCGTCGTCACGCGCGCGCTGTTGCATGAGCAGCGTCGCGTCCCGCAGGTGGCTGGTTGCCATGTCGAGGGCCTCGCACAGCGTTGCCAGCTCGGGCTCGTCCGCGTGGCCACGGGCCAGGGCGCTGGCCGCTTCCAGCCAGTCCGCAACCACGCTGCCATCGGCCAGCGACAGCTTGCGGTGCACCAGATCGAGCGCCTGGATGCCATTCGCCCCCTCATAGAGCGGGACGATCTGCGCGTCGCGCAAGAGCTGTTCCATGCCATTTTCATGGATGTAGCCATGCCCGCCGAAGATGGTGATGCCAAGCCGGGTGACCTCCACCGCGCTGTCGCTGAGGAAGCTCTTGATCACCGGGGTCAGAAGCGCGAGCCGGTTCTCGGCGCGCGTGCGCTCGACAGGGTCGGGATGGCGATTGCGGACGTCCAGATCAATGGCCGCGTCGAGGTATAGCGCGCGAGCGCCTTCGGTCAGTGCCTTCATCGTCAACAGGTTCTTGCGGACGTCGGGATGACGGACGATGAGGTCCGGCCCGTCGTTCGCAGTGCGTCCGGAGCCCGGGGCGTAGCCCTGGCGGCGGTCCAGGGCATAGGCCCGGGCATTCTGGAGAGACAGTTCCGCCGCGCCGATGCTCTGTACGGCCACGCCGATGCGCGAGGAGTTCATCATCGTGAACATCGCCATCAGGCCGCCGTTGGGCTCGCCTACCAGCCAGCCCAGCGAATCATCGAACGCCAGTGCTGCCGTGGCCGATGCACGGATGCCCATCTTGTGCTCGATGGCTGTGCATGACACATGGTTGTCGCTCAATGCCGGCAGCGGCGTCCCGTCCCGGCGGGGGAGCGTCTTGGGGACAAGAAACAGGCTGATTCCCCGGGTGCCTGCCGGGGCGTCCGGCAGCMGGGCAAGCACGAGGTGCAGGATGTTCTCCGCGAGGTCGTGATCGCCACCGGAAATGAAGATCTTGCTGCCGTTGATACGGTAGGTGCCGTCGCCGACAGGGGCGGCACGAGTCTGTAGCCTGGAGAGGTCGGAGCCGCTGCCTGCCTCGGTGAGGCACATGGTTCCCGTCCAGCGTCCGCTCACCAGCATGGGCAGGAGTTGCTCGCGCAGTTCGTCCGTGCCGTGGGCCAGCAGTGCGCGGTACGCCCCCTGCGACAAGCCCGCATACATGCCGAACGCCATCGAGCCGGCACCGACGATTTCCCGCACCATGGTTGCCAGCGTGACGGGCAGTCCCTGCCCACCGTAGGCCGGATCCGCCGCCAGCGTCGTCCAGCCGGYATCCCGATAGACGGCGTACGCCCGCGCATAGCCGGAAGGGGTGCGCACCGTGCCGTCCTGGCGCGTGCAGCCTTCGTCATCGCCCGTACCGTTGATCGGCAACAGCACATCGCGCGCGAACACACCGGCGCTTTCCAGGATCGGGAGGACCAGGTCCATGGTTGCGTCTTCGCAGCCGGGCAGCACGGCAAGGCGCTTTTCGTAGGCGAGAACTTCCTGCAGCAGGAAGCGGAACTCGGCCAGGGGGGCTTCATAGGCGGGCATGCGGGTTCATCCTTCAGACATGGTTGGATATGGCATCAATGTTAACGATGGTAATATAAAAATCTGCGGGACGTCAGCGGACAATGGCAGCAGAGTTTCGACGCGATTGGCGCGGAAATACCGCATTGCCAGGCAAGTCGCGGAAGATGCACGGGGCCTGTGGATACGAGCAGTGCGCACCGCGACTCGCTTGCGATCTTAACGGTGGTAGTATAGGATCCATTCATTCCCGGACGGCGTCAGCAGAGATGGCGGCGCCATGCCGGAGCAGGCCGATCTGGCGAACATCCGCGCATCTGCGCATCGGTGTCGAAAGCCAGGCACATTGATCCAGGAGACAAGCCATGGCCGCATTGCGTGCCCATTTCCTATTCGATTTCGGTAGTCCCAACGCCTACCTCAGCCATCGCGTCATTCCGGCGATCGAAGACCGTACGGGCGCCCGCTTCGAGTACATCCCCATTCTCCTTGGCGGGCTGTTTCGCCTCACTGGCAATCGCGCGCCGTCCGAAGCGTTCGCGGGCATCAGGAACAAGCAGGAATACGCCCAGCTCGAGACCGAGCGCTTCGTGAAGCGCCACGGGATCACGGCCTACCGTTACAACCCGCACTTTCCCGTCAACACGATCCAGATCATGCGCGGCGCTGTGGCCGCCCAGCTGGACGGCAACTTCGACGCCTATGTGGAAGCGGTTTTCGTCGCCATGTGGGAACAGGGAAAGAAGATGGACGACCCCGACGTTATTCGGGAGGCGCTGGACCAGGCAGGACTGAATGGCGCCAGGACGCTGGCAAGGATCCAGGACGCGGACGTCAAGGAAGTGCTCCTGGCCAACACCCAGCGGGCATTCGAGCGTGGCGCCTTCGGTTCGCCCACGTTCTTCGTCAATGACGAGATCTTCTTCGGCAAGGATCGGCTGCGAGAGGTCGAAGAGGAAATCGATCGGGTCAAGGCCGGCTAACTGCCGGCACCGTCGGACACGACTACTAGGGAAGCAATTCATGAACGAGAAAAAGGCCGTGCTTGTCATCGGCGCTGGCGACGCAACCGGTGGCGCGATCGCACGACGATTTGCGCGTGAGGGATATATCGCGTGCGTGACACGGCGCAACGCGGACAAGCTGGCGCCGCTGGTCGCACAGATCGAGGCAGAGGGCGGGGTAGCCCATGCCTTCGGCTCGGACGCGCGCGACGAAGCACAGATGGTTGCGCTCATCCAGGAAATCGAATCCAGGATCGCGCCGATCGAAGTCGCGGTGTTCAACATCGGCGCCAACGTGCGTTTCGACATCCTGGAAACGACCGCACGCGTCTACCACAAGGTGTGGGAGATGGCGTGCTTCGGCGGGTTCCTCATGGGGCGCGAGACGGCCCGCGTGATGCTGCCGAGGAAGCGCGGTTCGATCTTCTTCACCGGTGCGACGGCCAGCCTGCGAGGCAGGGCGGGCTATGCCGCGTTCAGCGGCGCGAAGCACGCATTGCGTGCACTGGCACAGTCGATGGCCAAGGAGCTCGGTCCCAAGGGCGTTCACGTTGCGCACCTGATCATCGACGGTGCCATCGACACCGAGTTCATTCGCGAGTCGTTCCCGGAACGCTATGCGCTGAAGGAGCAGGAAGGCATCGTCAATCCCGACCACATCGCAGATACCTACTGGATGCTGCACCAGCAACCGAAGGATGCGTGGACGCACGAGCTCGAACTGCGTCCGTGGATCGAGGCCTGGTGACGGAGTTGTCATGTCGCACCCATCGCACTTCGCGCGGACGACGCCGGGCAAGCTTGCCGCCGTGTTCATTCCCGGTGGGCGTGAGCTTGGCTATCTGGAACTGGATGAGGGGTCCAATCGCGTCGCCAATCTCCTGCGCCAGGCAGGCATCAGGAATGGCGACGCCGTGCTCTTCGCCGTGGACAACTGCCCGGAATTCCTCTACCTCGCGTGGGGTTGCCAGCGGGCTGGCGTCATCTTTACCCCGGCATCGACCAGGTTGAGCGCGGCGGACCTTCGCTACATTGCGCGGGATTGCGACGCGCGCATGGTGGTGGTCTCGGTGACTGCCGTCGGCAGCGAAAGCCTGGCCGCGTCCGACTTCGACGCCATTCCCTGCCTCGCACTGGGCGGCGACATCCCGGGCTTCCTGCGGCTGGAGGATGCGCTGCGGGATAGTCCCGTCGCGCCCATCGCCGATCCCGCGCGCGGCAGGGAGATGATGTATTCGTCCGGATCGACGGGACGGCCGAAAGGCGTGCGCAAGCCGATTCCGCCGATTCCCTTCGACGCGATGGATCCGCGCGACGTGCCATTCGCGCGGCGGCCGGGCGCCGACGCCTCCATGGTTCATCTCTGCACGTCGCCGCTCTATCATGCGGCGCCGCACCGGGCCGTATCGGCGACGCTGGCGCTGGGCGGCACCGCGGTCGTGATGGAGCGTTTCGACCCGCTTGCCGCTCTGCACGCGATCGAGACATTCCGCGTTACGCACAGCGTATGGGTGCCCACGATGTTCCATCGCCTGCTGAGGCTGGATGCCGACGCGCGCAGCCGCTTTGACCTGTCCAGTCATCGCGTCGCGCGTCACGGCGCCGCGCCATGCCAGGTGGACGTCAAGACGGCGATGATCGCGTGGTGGGGGCCGATCCTCGAGGAGTATTACTCGGGAACGGAAGGCATCGGCGCCTGCTCCATCAGTTCGCATGAATGGCTGGAACACAAGGGCTCCGTCGGCAGGGCGACGGACGGGGTCATTCATATTCTGGACCTCGACGACGACGAAGTGCCGGCTGGCACGACAGGGACGGTGTTCTTCGAGAACCGCTCCAGCTTCGCCTACTGGAACGACGCCGACAAGACCACGTCCAGCCGCAGCAAGCAAGGGTGGTGGACCTACGGAGACATCGGGCATCTCGACGAAGAGGGCTACCTGTACCTGTCGGATCGCCGGGATTTCACCATCATCTCGGGCGGCGTGAACATCTATCCCCAGGAGATCGAGGCAGCCCTGCTCTCAGACAAGCGTGTCCTGGATGCAGCGGTCTTTGGCGTTCCCGATGAGGAGTTCGGCGAGTCCGTCCATGCGGTGGTCCACGTCGAGCGCTCGCCTGCTGCGCCTGAGACGCTCTCCGCCGAACTCAGGGCGATCTGCCGGGAGACGCTAGGTCCGGTCCGGATGCCGAAGTCGTTCTCCTTCGTCCTGGACTTCCCGCGTCTGCCGACGGGGAAATTGCAGAAGAAGGCGCTTCGGGAATCGGTGCTCGCATCGTTGCAACCGGCCCGGCCGCACACCCACTTTTCCGAAATACACGATGGAGACAGGAAATGATCAGGAAGTTATGCATCGGCGGCCTGGGCGTCGCAGTCTTTGGACTCCTTGCCACGCCCCTGCTGGCCGCTGCCGAGAAGTATCCCAGCAAGCCCATCCGGCTCGTTGCGCCGTTCTCGGCGGGCGGCGCGCTGGATTCGATGGCGCGGGAGCTGGCGCATGGCATGTCCTCGCGCCTGGGCCAGCCGGTCATCGTGGACAACCGGACGGGCGCGGCCGGCATCGTCGGCGTGGATGCCGTAGCGAAGGCCGCTCCGGATGGCTATACGCTGTCCGTCTCCCAGAGTTCGCAATTGCTGGTCAATCAGTTCCTGTACAAGAATCTTCCGTACAACCCGCGGCGCGACCTTGTTCTGGTGGCGAAGATCGCCGACTCTCCGCTTGTGCTGTTGGTGAACCAGAAGGTACCCGTCAAGGACGCCAGGGAGTTGCGCGCCTACCTGAAGGCGAATCAGGGCAAGCTGTCCTATGGCTCCTGGGGTGTCGGAACCGTCGGCCATCTGAGCGGCAGCAAGCTCAACGAAGTGACCGGCGCGCAGATGGTGCATGCCTCCTATCGTGGCGAAGTGCCGATGGTGCAGGATCTTGCCGCCGGCAATGTGCAACTCGGCTTCGCCACTGCGTTGCAGGCCAGCGTCTTTCTCCTCACCAACAAGGTAAAGGCGATCGGCGTGACCGGCACCAGCCGGCTTCCGAGCTTGCCCAATGTGCCGACGCTGGCGGAGCAGGGCTTCGATGAAAAGCTGTTCAAGACGGTCGGCTGGTCCGCGATTGCCGCGCCTGCCGGCACGCCCAAGGAGATCGTCCAGCGCCTGGCGGACGAGTTCCAGCTGGCTGCCAATCGTCCGGAGGTCAAGAAGCGTATCAGCGAACTGGGCTTTAACGTGAACTACGCGGGGCCGGCGGAATTCGCGGCGCTCTATCAGCGCGAGCTTCCGGTATGGGAGAGCGTCGTGAAAGACTCCGGCGCCTCGCTCGATTAAGGTCTGCTCCACTCTCAACACGCACAGGAAGCACAAGGAAGAGGAAGGCAACATGACGTCATTGGCAGTTGGGCAGCCGGGCATGGATCTGGCGAATCCCTATGAAGGCTGCGACATCGCATCGTGGCTCGTCGAACTCGCTCGTCGCCGCGGCGCCCATCCGTTCCTGGTCTGGGAGCCAATGGACGCAGAGGGGCGCACCTATACGTATGAGGCGTTTCTCGACCTCGTCCGGAAGCTCGCCGGCGGTCTCGCATCGCGTGGGGTGAAGCCGGGAGACAGGGTGATCGTCCATATGGAGAATTGCCCTGAGACGATACTGATGCGCTTTGCCTGCGCCTGGTCGGGCGCCGTATGTGTGGCGACAAACCCGCTCGCGGCCGGTCCGGAGGTGGCGTACTTTGCGCAGTCCTCAGGGGCCGTTTGCGCGGTCACGCAGCCTAAGTTCGCGGACATGTTCGCGGAGCACTGCCCGGGCCTGTCATGGATTGCCGTTGTCGATGAGGGGCCGGCAGATTCGCACTCGCGCGCAGAGACGGATCGAATGGTGCCCTTTTCCTCGCTAATCGGCGAGCCRCTTCCGCAACGCATCGCGGACCCTCTCGCGCCGGCATCGGTGATGTTTACCACCGGGTCGACCTCCCGGCCCAAGGGGGTCATGTGGACGCATGCCAATGTGCTCTGGGCGGCGGAAGCAAATTGCCGGCAGCAGGAAATCCGGGAGGACGATATCCACTTGCTCTTTCTCCCGCTGTTCCATGTCGTGGGCCTCTCGTGGTGCTTCTTCTCGACCATGTGGGCAGGCGGGACCATCGTTCTCCAGCCCGGCTTCTCCCGCAGCCGATACTGGCCCGTGGCGATGAAACACCGGGCGACCGTCGGCTCGCACGTTCACTTCACGCTGGCGGCCCTGCGGGCCGAGCCGGTTCCTGACCACGCATTCCGCCGCTGGGTGACTTCCACGCACGACCRTGCAGCGATGGCCCACTATGGCGTCGACATGGTTGCCGGCTGGGGGATGACGGAGGTGCTGATCCAGGTGCTGGTCTCCCGGCCGGAGCAGGGGGCGCTCACGGGAGGCATCGGACGCCCGAGCCTTTTCTGCGGCGTCAAGGTTGTCGATGACAATGGTTCTCCGGTCCGTCCTGGCGAAGCGGGCAACCTGCTGGTGAAGGGGGTGCGCGGGCTGTCGATCTTCCGGGAATACGATGGCGATGTCGCGGCGACCGATGCATCCTTCGATGATCAGGGCTTCCTGATCACCGGCGACCGTGTCCGCCTCAAGGAGGAAGGATGGTTCGAGTTCACCGATCGCGTCAAGGATGTGATCAAGGTGCGCGGCGAGAACGTGTCGGCCGCCGAGGTCGAAGCAGTCATCCTGAAAGTCCCCGGTGTACGCGAGGTGGCAGTCGTCGGCAAGGCGAGCGAGATGCAGGGTGAATACGTGGTGGCGTTTGTCGGGCAGGCGGCCGGGCTGTCGGACGACCAGGCGCAGGCGCTGCCCGGCACGATTCTCGAGCACTGTTCGCGCAACATCGCCCGCTTCAAGATTCCGAAGGAAATCCACGTGGTGGCGAAGCTACCCCGTATCGGCATCGGCAAGCTTGCCAAGGCGACATTGCGGGAATGGGCTGCATCAGGCGGCGTCGGGCAAGCGGGCCAGGGCGCGCCGCGCACGGCATTTGAAAGCGAGGAGCGCCGGGAATGAGGGAGCTCTATCACTGTGCGAGGTCGCGGTCGTTCCGGCCGCTATGGATGCTTGAAGAGCTCCAGATTCCCTACGCGCTTCACCTGCTTCCGTTCCCGCCGCGCGTCCGGGCCAGGGAGTACCTGACGGTCAACCCGCTCGGGACAGTCCCGCTCTTTATCGACGGGGCCGTCAGGATGACCGAGTCGAGCGCGATCTGCCAGTACCTGGCCGACGTCTATGCGCCGGACCGGCTTGGCATCCGGCCTGGCGACGCTGCGTACGCCCGCTACCTCAACTTCCTGAGCTTCGGGGAAGCCACCCTCACATTTCCCCTGGCCGTCTTCATGCGCTACTCCCGCCTCGAGCCGGATGCGCGCAAGCTGCCGCAGGCGGCGACCGACTACAAGCGGTTTTTCCTGGGGAGATTGCGCGGTGTCGAGGCAATCGTAGGCGAGGGGGAATACATCTGCGGGGATCGCTTCACAGCTGCGGATATATCGATTGGCTACGCGCTGCAGTTCGCGGCCATGAAYGGCCTGGAGAATGAGTTTCCGGTGGCCGTCGCACGCTACTACGAACGCCTGCGGGCCAGGGCCGGATACCAGCGGGCGCAGCTTGCCGAATCCAGCGCGGAAAACGAGGCAGCATAGCAAACCTTGGGCCGGATATCGCCGGGTGGAAGTTGTCTTTCCCCAACCTGACTAGTGTTAAGATCGCCGACATGGAAGACACTGCACGAGCCAGGCGCGCGGTCCGGACAAAGACCACCGCGGCGCGCAAACCGGCGAAAAACGAAGAAGGCGCGGCCGATCCTCCCGCTGCGAAACGCGCCCGCGCGGCAAACGCAGAGAGCGCGGAGCTGGCCGGGGCGCGCCCTTACCATCACGGCAACCTCCGGGAAGAGCTGGTGCGTTGCGGCAAGGAACAGCTCAAGGAAGTCGGCCTGGCGGAGTTGAGTCTGCGGCGTATTGCCAGCAGCGTCGGCGTGTCGCAGGTCGCGCCCCGGCACCATTTCGGCAACAAGGAAGGCTTGCTTGCGGCCATCGCGGCCAGCGGCTTCCGTGATCTCACGGAATTCCGTCTCTCGCACCTGCGCCCGAGCATGTCCCCCGAGCAGCGGCTGCGCTCGCTGTTGTCGTCCTATGTGGCCTTTGCGAAGCTGCACCCCACGCTGTTCCATCTGATGTTCGCCCCGCAACTATTCTCGGCGGAGTCCCACGCCGAACTCGATATAGCGGCGAGCCAGTCGTACCAGACGGTCGCTCGGGCTACCGCCGAATACCTTGCCGAGAACGGCAACACGGACGAGGACAAGGCCCATGAAGTAGCCCGCGTCGCATGGATGTCCATGCATGGCGTCGCGACGCTGATCATCGAAAAGAGGATCAACCCCTGGGGCGCGCCGAAAGTCAGCCGTGAGCAACTGGTCAACCAGGCACTCGATCTCATCTTTTCCGGCATCAAGGGCCGGATTGGCATCTAGCCGGAACGCCGGCTCTTCTCCTCGCTGGCCAGCTTCCTGGCTCAGCACGCCAAACGCATTTTCGGAACCACCCTGTTCGGTCATCGCCGCGCGGGGGCTTCTGCATGCGCTTGCCCTGGCGATCTGGTTTTCAATCCTGGCGGGAAAGACAACTTGCCAACGCTTAGGGTCGCCTGATGGCATGTCGTTCGGCGGTCTGCGGCATGCAACGACTTGCAATCTATATTACCGGTGTTAAGATGAGGCCGTGCGCCTGTACACAGTGTGTTAGCTTCGGAGAAAACCATGGCTCTACCGTCCGTCCTCGCGAATCGCCTTTCGCTTCCCGTCGTCGCCTCGCCGCTCTTCATCATCTCGAATCCGGATCTCGTCATTGCCCAATGCAAGGCCGGAATCGTCGGTTCCTTTCCCGCGCTGAACGCGCGTCCCGAGGGCGCGCTCGACGAATGGCTGGACAGGATCTCGACGGAATTGGCCGAGCACGATGCGAGGCATCCGGATCGTCCTTCCGCACCGTATGCCGTCAACCAGATCGTTCACAAGTCCAACAATCGCCTCGAAGCGGACATGGCGATATGCGAAAAATACAAGGTTCCGATCGTCATCACCTCGCTCGGTGCACGTGAGGAAATCAACGATATCGTGCATGGGTGGGGCGGGATCGTGCTGCACGATGTCATCAACAATACCTTCGCGAGGAAGGCGATCCAGAAGGGGGCCGATGGCCTGATCGCCGTGGCGGCGGGTGCCGGCGGACATGCCGGCGTGCTGTCCCCCTTTGCGCTGATCCAGGAGATCCGCGAGTGGTTCGATGGTCCTCTGCTGCTATCGGGGGCGATTGCCGGCGGCAATGCCATCCTGGCGGCGCAGGCAGCGGGCGCTGACCTTGCCTACATAGGGAGCGCCTTCATTGCCACAGAAGAAGCCAGCGCCGTCGATGGCTACAAGCAGGCTGTGGTCGAGAGTGTTGCTTCCGATATCGTCTACACGAACCTGTTCACGGGCGTGCATGGCAACTATCTGCGCAAGAGCATCGTGGCAGCCGGCCTTGATCCGGATGAGTTGCCTGAATCCGACCCTTCGGCGATGACCTTCGGGTCGGGCGGCAATGCGAAGGTCCGGGTCTGGAAGGACGTATGGGGCGCAGGACAGGGCATCGGGGCAATCAAGGAAGTGGTCCCCGCTGCCGACCTGATTGGCCGCTTCCGGGAAGAGTACAAGCAGGCGCGCAATCGTCTTTCGCTGTAAGGCAGGTACCGCGAATCGTTCTCCCCACCAAGGAGCGACGAGGAGCAGCGAAACTTGCAATTTGAAAGTTCCGCTGATTATCATGAAGGCAACTAGCCGGCGACCGCCAGAACAAGTCGCGCAGGCGACAAAAGTGGCCAGACCCGGCCTTTTCCTGCGCGGCCAGCGGTGGCCGCGCGAGGGACCCGCAAGATGCTGATTGACGACTTGTCGCGGCCGGTCTCACGGCCCCCGGATCTTTCGGGCGATCAAAGGAGTTGCACTTGAACAAGCTGTTGGCAGAAGTCATTGAGGCACATGGTGGCCTTGAACGATGGAACAAACTGAGTTCGGTGACGGCGACGCTCGTTACTGGCGGGGGATTGTGGGGGATGAAGGGCCTGGTGCAGGACCCCACTCCCCGTGAGATGACAGTTGCGCTCCACGAGCAAACCGCCTCCGTCTTTCCGTTCGGGCAGCAGGACTGGCGCACTGCCTTCAGGCCAGACCGGATAGCGATCGAGACCACCTCGGGCGCGACCGTTCGCGAGCGCGCCAATCCCAGGGCCTCGTTCGCCGGCCACGGAATGGACACGCCGTGGGATCCGCTGCACCGGGCATACTTTAATGGCTACGCGATGTGGACGTACCTGACGACGCCCTTTCTCATGGCGATGCCTGGGTTCGATGTCACCGAGATCCCGCCATGGCGGGAGGGCAGGGAGCTCTGGCGTGGGTTGCGCGCGCAGTTTCCCGACCACATTGCCAGCCATGGCAATGTGCAGGATTTCTACTTCGGCGACGACTTGCTGCTGCGCAGGCATGACTACCATGTCGATGTCGCGGGCGGCTTCCCGGCTGCGCAATATGTCCACGATATCGTGGAGGTGAACGGCCTTCGTTTTCCGACCAGGCGCCGTGCCTATTTGCGTGGCCCCGACCTGCAACCGATCCGCGACCTGCTGCTGGTCTCGATCGATCTCAGCCATTTTCGCTTTGGCTGAGGACGTGCGAGACCGCGGCTGCCGCGCAGATGTGGCATCGCCCGCCAGACGGTCGGCCATGCGCGGAAATATGTAGGAGCAAACATGAACATCCAATACATCGAGGATCTGGCGCCGGGCCAGAAATACGGTTCAGGGCGGCTGCCCGTCGAACTGGACAGGATCAAGTCCTTCGCTGCCGAGTTCGACCCGCAGCCTTTCCATCTCGACGAATCGGCCGCCCGCGATACCTTGTTCGGCGGCCTGGCCGCGAGCGGCTGGCATACAGCGGCGCTGACCATGCGCTTGCTCGTCGACGGCGAACTCCGGCCCGCGGGCGGCATCATCGGGGCGGGTTTTGAGGAGCTGCGTTGGCCCAAGCCGGTGCGGCCTGGAGATGCATTGCATGTCGAGAGCGAGATCCTGGAGGTGCGGACGTCCAAGTCGCGTCCTGACCAAGGCATCGTGAAAGTACGCATCACAACCTTCAACCAGCATGACGAACCCGTGCAGGCCGGCGTCGTCAACCTGGTCGTGCGGTGCCGTCCCACTGGCAACGCGTAGACGGGGGAGCGCCATGAAGAGTTGATACCCGATGCCTGCGCCATGGGAGGCCGCTACGACGCGCGGCCGACTCCCGTTGAGTCGCATGGCCTATTGCCACCCGCAGCTCCGTGAGGGGCAGCGCGCTGCCCGACAGACTGCCGGCTGATCAAACCTCGCCCCGCGTACAGAATTCACGATATGACCACCTTCTCCTCTTTGCTGCAGCACACGGACGGCCGCGTGCTGGTGCTCACCATCAACAATCCCGGTAAGCGCAACGCCATCGCGGCAGACCTCTATGACAACATCCGTGCCGCACTGGCCGCTGCCGCGGACAATCCGGAGATTGGCGCGATCGTGCTGACCGGCGCCGACAATTACTTCTGTGCCGGCGGTGACCTGGAACTGATCAGCAAGCGGCGGGAACTGACCTATGAGGAGCGCATCGAGCGCTTGGGACACCTGCACGACGTGGTGTGCAAGCTGCGCGACTTTCCCAAGCCGATCGTGGCGGCAGTCGATGGTGGCGCGGCGGGCGCGGGTTTCTCGCTGGCATTGGCTTGCGACCTGTTCGTGGCATCCGCCGGTGCCGCCTTTTCGATTGCCTATGTGAAAGTGGGGCTGACGCCGGATGGCGGCATTACGGGCCTCCTGGCGCAGAGCCTGCCGCGGCAGTTGCTGACGCAGCTGGCGTTGACCGGCGATCGCATCACGGCGGAGCAGTTGCAGCAGTTCGGCGTCGTCAACCAGCTGGTCGAGGCCGGGCAAGCCGGCGCGGTGGCGATCGCGCTGGCGGCGCGGCTTGCGCAAGGGCCCCGGCAGGCAATGGGGGCGATCAAGGCGCTGTGCCGGCATGCCCATGAGCGCACGCTCGACGACCAGCTGGAAGCCGAGCGCATCGCGATGGCCGTGGCCCAGGGCGGCGCCGAAGCCGCCGAAGGCATTGCTGCATTTCTGGAGAAGCGGCCCGTGGATTTTGCCAGCGTGCGCCGCGGCGCAGCTGGCTGAGCACATCGCCACCGGGGCCGCCGCCAGGCCCCGCCATGCTTTTCTCCCCGGGCAGCTTCGGGTTCCTGGCAATGCGGGTGAGCATGAGGGAAGGGGCCACCACTCTTTGCGAGAAGAGACTTCCCCATTGCGCTTCCGGGCGCGCATGACTCAATCCGGGCTGTGAGGCGACTTCGAAGGAAGAACGTCGCCATGCTGCGGGCGAAGGAGAATGCGGCCGCCACACCCGTACCGTCGTGCGGGTGGCCTGGGGCTGTCGCGCATGGCGAATTCCTCTGCAACCGTGCGAATGACGAGCCCGCATGAGTGCCGGGTAGCAACACAGATGCACACGAACATCATGAAGAAGCCGAAGCCAGTAAGCCACGTCAGGTCGGTGCCGGGCCCGTGGCAGTCGTAGAGGCATTTGGGCCTTCCCTTGCTGTCGGATAACGGCTCGAGCAAGGCCACCAGCCACCAGCCGAGGTAGGTGAGGGAAACCGGCAACAGGGCGATCAGATACTTCGCCCACCACCGCAGCTTGCAGCGAAGCAGCCGCAGCAGCCGCAGCAGCCGGATAGCCGGCCTGTCGAGCGCCGCGTCCAATGCAACTGCCAGATTCCCAAGGCCACCTGTCTTCATCCATGCCCCCGTCGCACCTCGATTGCTCTCAATGTCCGCCCGCGGCAGAACGCGGGCGGGTCGCAGATGACCAGTCTCCAGACGCGCCCTCAGACGCGATACCCGTAGAGTGTGCCGTCGGCTTCGCGCGCGTTGTCCAGCGGGTCGCCCGCAAGTTCGCTGCGGGCATTGCCGTTCGGCTGAACCGTGCCGGCCGGTGGCCCCCCTGTGTGGTCATTGACCGTGGCCAAAGCCACGCTGGCGGCAGCGGCGAAAGCGGCGACTGTAATCGCCAGCATTGGCATGCGTGTGCGGATCATCTGAACTCCCTTGGTTGAATAGGAAAGGACTGCCTGCAGCAGGAATCTTGTAGAACGCAGGTTTCATGAGCGGTTGGCCAGCGGCTGCACGCATACCTGCGAGCGCCGCCCGAGGCCCCCGGGCAGGCGCGGCCAGTTGAGCGGCCTGGCCAATGCCCTGGTGTCTAGCGGTCCCAGCGGGTCCGCAGAAATCCAAGCAGACTGATGGTCGCTGCCACGACAATGCTGGCGGCCACCAGTACGAAAGCGGTATGCAGGCTCGCGTAACCTTGCAGGACCAGCACCATGGCAGCCAGCGCAAATACGAAGCGCACCACGCTTGCGATCATCGGCCAGAGGATGCGTTGTGCCCCCTGACCTGCAAAGTAGAGCTCGAAGATCACGCCAATCACCGCGTAGAACGGCGCTACCACATGCAGGTATCCTGCGCCGGCCGCCACAACGGTGCTGTCGCTGGTAAACAGGCCTAGCCACAGCTGCGGGAAGAGGGAGACAACGAGCCCGACTATGCCAACCACGCCGGCAACGAACAGCACGTTCACCATCGCCGCGCGCCGGGCACGCGCCACGTTGCCTGCGCCCAGGTTCGTGCCAACCAGCGTGATCGCCGCGGTTCCGAATCCGAACATCACCGGCACCAGCAGCATATCCAGGCGGGAGGCAATGCCGTAGCCGGCGATGGCGGTGACGCTCACGGCGCCGGCGGCAGCGGTCAGTGCGGTGACGGACATGGCCGACATGACGGCGTTGATCGCCGACAGCAAGCCGACGCCGAGGATCGCGCTGAAATGCTTACGTTGCAGGGGATAGCGACGCAGGCGCAGCGTCGACGAGGGCGAACGCATGTAGAGGACCACAACGCTCAGCGCGGCGATATTGCACAGCACTTGGGCGACGCCGGCGCCCGCCACGCCCATGCGCGGCGCGTCCAGCCAGCCGTTGATCAGCACCGGTGACAGTATCAGGCCGGCGACCGCGCCGCCCAGTATGATCATCGCCGGCACCTTGACGTTGCCGGCTCCGCGCAACGCCGCCTGCAGTAGCAACAATATCCAGAATGGGATCGCACCTCCGAACAGGAGGTTAGAGTAGCGCACCGCCTGGTCCAGCGATGGCCCGCTGCCGCCAAGGCTGCGGTACAGAGCCGGGCCGGCCAGCACCACCACCAGGGAGAACAGTCCGCCTGCTATGGCGGCGATGACCACCGCATGCCAAGCCAGGCTTTCCGCCTCGTCCCGGCGGCGGGCGCCGGTGGCGCGGGCGATGGCCGAGGACACGCCGCCGCCGATGCCGGCACTCGCCATCGTGGCCATCAGCACCGTGACGGGAACCACAAGCGATGCAGCGGCAATCGCTTCCAGGCCCAGTGAGCTGACAAAATAGGTCTCGGCGACACTGAGCAAGGTCGTCATGAACAGCACGACGACTGTCGGCAAGGCAAGGCGGATCAATGTCGACAACAGCGGACCGTGGAGCAGTTTGTTGGCCGGCAGGTTGTCAGGAGGCGGAGACATCTTCTCGGCCTGACTAGCAAGAGTAGCGGACATGATTTTTATGTAAGCCAAGAAGAAGGGACCGCCCGACAATGGCCGGGCGATGACAGTGCCATATGCAAGCGCCGACGCGCGCCTACGCGCCTACCCGCCTACCCGCGGATAATCGGCACGACCGGGATGACTTCCGTGTATCCGGCCGATGAGCTGGGGCTGCGTTCAGCCCAGTTCAAAGCCTCCTCCAGCGTCTCGACATTGATCACCACAAAGCCGCCAAACAGTGCGTGCCCGTCCGGAGATGGGCCATCCTGGACCTGGCGCTGGCCGTCCCGCACCCGCACGGTGCTGGCGTTGCGCGGATCGAGCTGGGTGCCGACCCGCATGACGCCGGCGCCCGCCATGGCGTCCATATATTGTTTCCACGCTAGCGAGACTTGCTGCCCTTTGAGCGGATCGGCGTGGATTTCATAGCTGTTCGGTGGCTGTTGAAAAGCGAGAACAAATTCCATCGTTGCTTCCTTTTTGAAAGGGAGGATCAGGCAGGCGTGAACGCGGCCGCGTGGCGGCGAGCGAATTCGGCGGCGGAAATCGGCGCACGGCCGACTAACTGCTGGAAGGTGTCGGTCATACGGTCGTAGCGGTTGTCGCGATGCAACTGGGCCATGATGACCAGGTGTGAGATCAGATGCGCCGGCTGCTGGAACTCCTGGAGCTTGGCCTCCCAGATCTGCGGTGGGACGTTGAGGTATTGGATGGTGCGGCCCAGAGCGCCGCTGAACTCCTGCGCGAGCTCGGCCATCGTCAGCGACTGGGGGCCGGTCAATTCGTAGATCTTGCCGATATGCGGCTCTGGGTTGGCCAGCACAGCAGCGGCGGCAGCCCCTACGTCGGCGGCGGCGATCGGCGAGGTCTTGCCGTCGGCGAACGGCAGGCGGATGGCGTTGTCGTCGCGGATGCCCTTGGCTGCCGGCAGGAACAAGCCTTCGAAGAAAGCGGTTGGGCGCAGGTAGACCACCGGCAGGCCGGACCAGCGCAGCATCTGCTCCGCGAGCCAGTGCTGCTGCTGTTGCGGGCTGCCGGTGGTCTCTGTCTCGCTCATCTGTGACAGCGTCATCTGCGACAGATTGACGAAGGCCTTCACACCCAGGCTTTTGGCTGTGACCGCGACGGTGGCGGCTGCTTCCAGGTATGTGGGCGATACCGACATCGTGAAATACACCACGGAGCAGCCTCGCATGGCCGTGCGCACGGCGACTATGTCGAGCATGTCGGCGACCACGACTTCGGCGCCGAGGTCACGCAGCATGTCGGCGCGCGCGTCGAGCTTGCGCACCATGGCGCGCACGCGATGGCCTTGCTCCAGCAGGATGCCGATGGCCGCGCGCGCGGTCGAGCCGACGCTGCCGGCGGCGCCGGTGACGAGGATGGTTTCTTGGGACATCATTGTCTTCCTTGTATCAATGAGCGAAGTGAAGCCGGTGTAGCTGATGCTGTCGGCACCTGCCGGCGCCGCCTCGGCCAGGCAACCTTGGCGCTCGGAGGCGGCCGCACCCGGTCGACGCTGCTACGCCTGGCGCAGTCGCTGGCCGGCGAATAGGGTAAAATCGGCTATGTGGAAAAATACATAGTGTCACGGTTTTTTGACTATGTCAAAAAAAACATAGTCATCCCGCGTGCGCGTTTGACGCAATCAAGGAGCAATGCGAGTGAGTGATCTGAAGGAAGCCAAGGCAAGCAAGGAAAAACCGCTGAAGCATGTTCTTCTTGCCGGGATACATAGCCAGCCACGTTCCGGCTACGAACTGACCAAATGGCTGCAGATGGCGGGCCAGCATTGCTGGTCGGTAGAGCACAGCTCGGTGTACCCGGCTTTGCGAGAACTGGAGACGGATGGACTCATCAAATCGGAGCGCTTGCCGGGAACGCGCGGGCCGGAACGCTCGATCTACAGCATGACCGATGCTGGACGCGAGAAGCTGACGGCTTGGGTGGCGAAAGGTTCACCGCGCCCGGCCATCAAGGACGAACAGATACTGCGGGTGTTGTGCTTCGATTTGCTGCCGCGCGAGACAGCGTTGCAGCAGATCCGCGAGGTGCGTTCGGACCACCAGGCCCAGCTTGAGTTCTTTCTCGCAAGGCAGGCCGTGCTGACCGAGCAGCAGCCTGGACCGCTGCTGGTGACACGCCGCGGCGTGCTGGCCGAACAGGCCTATATCGCTTGGTGTGACGAGGTGGAGGAAATGATCGCCCGCAGGCCAGCCTGAGGCCCCGCCCGAACCCAGGCTGGCGCGCCTTGGAGTATGTCCGACAGGATGGAGCCGGGGTCGGGCAGGAGAATATTGCGCGGCAAGCCCACTGGTGCCCACGGTGAGACGAGCCGCCGGCGACGGCGTTCGTGGCGCTCGAACTGGACTGCTCGATCGGGGGATGAGGTTCCTACAAGGCAGACAAGGGAGACAAGGGAGCACGCCTCCCGGCGTTCTCCCCGTCACTGCGCTGGCTTAGAACGGCAGGCGCAACTTCACCGATGCCGTCTGGTTGGTGAAGCGGTCGCGCACCTCGGCGTCGTAACGCACGCTCACTTCCATCGCCTTGCTGTTGGTCACGACGAAGCCGAGGCCGCCGCGTGCCAGCCAGCGCGCCGGCGACATGCCGCGCGTGACGAACTGCGCGCCGCCGCCGACGTACGAAGCGGTGATGGCCGACTGGCCCGCCATCGCGTCGTAGCCAAAACCGAGGTTGGCCGTGAACATGGCGTGCTCGGTAATGCCCTGGTTCAGGCGGGCTTCGGTGGACAGGATCAGCTCGCGCGTCGAGTTCTTGCCGACCGCCAGGCTGAGCGCATCCGCGCCGTTCTCGGTGTAGGCCGCATCCTGGATGAACGTGTAGTCGGCGCGCACGGACGGCGTCACGGTAGTCTTCGCCGCGAGGTTCAGCATGCGGCCGAGGCCGACGCCGACGTGGGCGTTCCAGCTGTTGTAGCTGGAGGACGCGCGGCTGTTCAGGCCGCCGAAGTTGATGTTGCGCTGGCCTTCGTTATGGCCGGTGCCCACGTCCGCCTGCACGCTGATGTCGGTGCTGGCATCGAGGCTGTAGCTGCCGTAGCCGATCAGGCGGTAGCCGTCGACGCTGGCGCTTTGCGCCGCCACCGGCGAGTTGCCGTCGATGCGGCTGTGCATGTAGGAGAACGCACTGCCCACGCGCACCTTGTCGCTGACCACGCCGTCGGCGCCGAGCAGCATGCCGTAGGTGTTGGCCTTGTAGCCGGCCACGCCGTCGCGGTCGCTTTGCTTGGCCCACGAGCCTAGCGGCTTGAACCAGAGCTGGCGGTCGGAGACGAACTCGTCGCCCGAGGACAAGCCGCGGTTGGCTTCCTGACGCGACTGGATCACGCGGTTGGTGGCGTGCATGGCGGCGCTGTTGACTTCCGTCATGCCGGCGGTCATCAGCGGCAGGGTCTGCTTGACGGCGTCCGATACGGCTTGCTCCGTGGACAAGGTGCCCAGCGCCGTGATCGCCGGAGCCATGGCAGCCGGGGCCGACGAGCCTTGCGAGATCAGCGCGTCCAGGACCTGCGCGGCGCCCAGGCCTGGCGTGTTGCGCGCACCGGTGACACTGCTCACCACGGTGATCACGGGCGCGGGGGTGGGCGTTGGCTCCTGCGGTGGCGTCGGGGACGTCGGCGTGACTGGCGCGGCCGAACACGAGGTGGCGCCGGCGCGGGCAACGCACAGGTCCACGGCATTGCCGTTGCGGGTGGCGATGAAGTCGAACAGCGCGCTGTTGTCGGTCACCGTCAGGGCCGGGCCGGCCACCAGGGTGCCGGCGGTGAGCACGCCGGGTTGCACGCTGGTGCCGGCGACGAGGGATGGCGCGCCGATGACGTTCACGCCGATCTTGTTGCTGGCCGAGATATCGGCGGTGCCGGTGACGGCCAGCTTGCCGTACGCGCCGTTGGCACCGATGCCGGTCTGGAACACGCCGCCCGCCGCTTGCGTGTAGTTGCCCGCGATGGTAGCGGTGGTGCCGGCCGCGACCGCCAGCGTGCCGGCATTGTTCACGCCTGCGGATGCGCTCACCGTGTGGCGCTGGTTGAACACCGCGTTTTCGGCAATGTTGAACGTGCCGACATTGAACGTATTGCCCGACGTGAACGTGCCGTTGACATTGACCACGGAATTGGCGCTGCCGTTGACTGCGCCCGTCACCGCGGCGCTGTTCAGGTCGATGTTGAGCATGGCGTTGCCGAGCGAGACAGCGCCGTTGAGTGTGCCGGTCAGGCTCACGCCGTGCGTGATCGTGCTGGCCGTGTCGATCGAGATCGCGTTGGCGGCATTGATCGTGCCGGCCACGTTGATCGCGTCGATCGTGCTGTTCACGACGTTGATGCCGGTCCCCGAACCGCCTGGCGACGTGGCGTTGATGGTGCCGTTGTTGTTGATGCTGCCGGTGATCGTGCTGTTCTGGACGTTGATGCCGTATGCCATGCCACCCAGGCTGATGCCCGGCAGCCCCGCGAGGACCGTGCCCGTGCCGCCGGTCGCGGTGATCGTGCCGTCGTTGCGGATCGACGCCACCGTGCTGGCGCCAATATTGATGCCGGTCGCAGAGCCGCCGGCGCTGCCGAATATCCCGGCGCCAATGGCGTTGCCGCCGGTGGCGGTGATCGAACTTGCCGCACCATCGTTGACCAGCGCGCCAACCGTTGCCGACTGGAGGTTGATGCCGGTGGCTGCGCCGGGGCTGGTACCCGGCATCGGAATGCCGCCGCTAATAAAAGCGGCGCCGCCGGTAGCCGCGATGCCGCCCTGGTTGGTGATGTTACCGACCTTGGCCGTCGCAATGCTGATGCCGGTGGCGGCCCCACCGGCACCGTTGTCGAGGCCCGGCATGCCCATGGCACCGTTGCCGCCGGACGCGGCGATGGTGCCGCCGGCGACGTTCAGGATGCCGCCCAGCGTGTCCGACGTGGCGCTGTTGCTGACGACAGTAATTGCGGTGGCGCTGCCGCCGTTGTTCATCGGCGTCGGCATGGCAGGTATCCCGGCCGTGCCGATGCTCTCGATCCGCCCGTGATTTTCGATGTTGATGGCGCGCGAGAGAAGCGGCCCGGTCACCGAGACGCCGGCGGCGCCCGCCACGCTGATCAGCCCGCTCGGCGAGGTGACGTTCACGCTGCCGGCCGATCCCAGCACGCAGGTCTGGGCCATCGAGCCGGCGACGGTGTTCGCGCCCAGGGGCGCGCATGCCGGCGGCACGGCCAGGGCCGGCATCGACGCGATCGCGCCCAGCGCCACCAGCGCGGCACTGGTGATCGAGCGGGGTATGGACGGCGGCGTGGCCGCGCACAGGGTGGATGCTGCTGAGGTGCTGCGGATGGCAGGGCGTGCCTGCCCTCGAATGCTGCGATGCTGTTTCATGTCTTACGAGGACCCGGTGATCGGTAAATTGCGAAGTAGACTTGCCGCTTGATTGTTTTTTGTGATTTCWTTGTTTTCTTGTTGACCGTCTTGCCTCTCCGGTTGTCGCGTGATGGGGCCGCTGGTAGCTCCGTTCGCTTTGCGCCCGGCGCACGCCCGCATCCGAGGTTGTGGAGGGCTCCACGCCCGGTTGCTTCTGGGCACAGAAGGGGCCGCGCTCTGGCTGCGAAAGTTCGCCGACGCCGGACGCAGCGTTGCTGCACCCGCTTATCGGCAGCGACGCGGAATTCTTTAGTGGCTGAGGATGTGGGGCAGTGGGCCGCTGCCCTGGAGACCCGAAGGCGCGCCGGTGTGAATGCCGGATCCTGTCCGGTCCGCGGACCGCCTCGCGCTTTTTTCGACAATCCGATGCGAGGCCGAGAAACACCCGGGACATGTCCCGGGGTTGGTCTGGATGATGACCTCCACTGCCTCGCCAAACGGCGGCGGGGAAAATTTGGCGGTTGAGTCCTCGCGATCCAGTGCACTGTATGTATATACAGTGCCCACGAAAATATTGAGCGCCTGGATTCGGATGTGCTGCCAGTTCCATCCTTGTTCGTTTAACCGGTCAAACGAACAACGCGTCCTCAAGCCTGGACGTCATTTCACCGCTTTTCAACGAACGTTGCTGCGTTGCGGCATTTTCTACAAAAAGATGGCTAACTGACCGGCCGAGGCTACTATCTGGGCAGGTGGCCTGGCAGACGGTGCCCTTCATTTGCACGCTCCGTACGGCTTGCTTCGAGCCACCGCTGTCGTGTGCCCGATAGGGCGCGCATGGCATAGATCCTGCGCGGGAGTTCGGAGCGCCGATGCGCAAAGCTCGGCGTTGACTTTTCTCCTCCGCCACGAGTCGCCTTTCCACTGCGTTGCCCTGGGAACCCCTTATGCCTTCATCGATTCTCTCGAAGTCTGTCACGGACGCGTCTTCGAACTTCTCGCGCCTCTACACTGAAATATTTGAACTGCTCCACGCGACCGTCGAAGTCGTTTCTGTTCGCACGGCTCGCATGGCAAAGGCTTTGGTGGCTCCGGACGAGCGGGACCCGCACGAGTTTAGCCTCATGGGCCGAGAGAAGGGCGAGGCCGCGTCCGAGTCGATAGGTGCTTTGGGCGCAGGCTTGCTCAGCCTGACCGTGGTGCTGGCGAGCGAGACCACAAATCACTTTTGGGCCGCCTCCGCAGCGGCATCCACGCTGGTAGCCAGCCGCTCAACATCTCAGTGGCTCGAGCGTCAGGAGGCGTTCTTTAAAGTGGCTTGCGACCATCCCGCCAGTCCGCTGCAGCTCACCAACTGGGGGACATGTCTGATGCAGGAGGTTCTCGCACCCATCCACGTCCGGGCGACGGCCAACGCGAAACGCCTAGGGGCGCCATGAACGCTGTCCGGACCGCGAAAGCACATCTCGCGAGCAACGGCGAGCGACGTGCGACCAGTAGCATCGAAGACGGAATCAAGATCTCGCCGACCCTCGAAGGGGTTTCGGAAACCATGCTATGGACGCTATACGACCGCGCATGCGAAGCGCGCCGCGCTGACAGTATCATTGCAGACCCCCATAGCGTGCGCATCTGCGACGCCCTGGAATATGACTTCGCCGGCCGCTTCGGCACGCCCATTGGCTCATTCTCTGCGCGCGCCGTGGAGTTCGACCGCTTATTGAAGCGCTGGCTCGAGCGGCATCCTGACGGTCTGATCATTTCCCTGGGTGAAGGCCTGGAAACGCAAGCGCATCGTGTCGACAACGGCCGAATGAGTTGGATTACGGTCGACCTTCCGTCCGCGATCAAGCTGAGGGAGCGCTTTCTACCATCGTGCGCACGGTTTCGCCACGTCACGTCGAGTGCCTGCGAGGCGCGCTGGGCAGACGGAATCAAACCGGGCACTCCGGTGTTTATCGTCGCACAAGGCCTGTTCATGTATCTTGAGCCGGAGGCGGTGAAGGGCATTTTTATTCACATAGCAAATCGTGTTCCAGGTGCCGAAATAGCGTTCGACGCCGTTCCGCGCTGGTTCGCCCAATTAACGGACTGGGGCGTCATGCTCACGTCCGGCTATCGCCTGCCTCCGATGCCTTGGGGTGTCGATAGGGATGAGATAGAGGCGCGGCTTCGTACCTGGTCACCCGGGATCTCTTCCCTGCGCGTGCTTGAGTACCGAACACCGCGTGGGTGGCCCAAACTCGCCGAAGACTTGCTCCGCCTCAACCCGATGACCAACCGGCAGATGCCATTCGTTGTGCATGTGAAGCTGACCAGAAGGAACCGTCAATGAAGCGCTCCGTCGCGGCGGCAGATCGGACCGCGGTCAGAAGGAGGGCGAATGCCTGTGACAAGGACGACCAAGAATCGGCGGAGCTTTCTCGTGAATCGGCTCGGTCCCGGCCTGATCACCGGCGCCTCGGACGACGATCCGAGCGGGATCGCTACTTATTCTCAAGCAGGCGCGCAGTTCGGTTACCTGATGCTATGGACCATTCCTCTGACGCTGCCGCTCATGATTGGCATCCAACTGGTCAGTGCGCGACTCGGACGCGTTTCAGGCCGCGGCATTGCGTCGAATATCCGCAAACACTATTCCCCGCTGATGGCGCTCCCCTTCGCGGTCCTGGTTGTGCTGGCAAACGTTATCAACGTGGGCGCCGATGTGTCTGCCATGGGGCAAAGCATGAAGCTTCTGGCGGGCGGCTCCTATATCCTGTACGTCTATTTGTTTGCGCTGTTCTCGCTGCTGGTCCAACTGTTCTTGCCGTACCGGCGCTATTCCGCCTATCTCAAATGGCTGGCACTCTCACTACTTGTCTACGTTTTCGCGGCCTTCCTGCTCCACGTCGATTGGCGCGCTGCACTGCGGGGCACGTTCATGCCGCGCGTAGTCTGGTCCAAGGAGTTCTTCACAACCCTGATCGCGGTCTTCGGCACCACCATCAGCCCATATCTGTTCGTATGGCAGGCCGCCTCGGAGGTGGAGGAAGTAGATCTTGAGCCAAAGGCCAGGCCGCTCAAGGACGCCCCGATGCAAGCGCCTTATCACCTGTCCCGTATCACATTTGACACGACGGTGGGCATGGTTGTGTCCGCGGCGATCGCCTATTTCATCATGATCGTAGCGGCGGCTGCGCTTCACGCCAACGGGGTGACCGAGATACAGACGACAGCCCAGGCAGCAAAAGCGCTGGTGCCCGTCGCAGGTCGTTTTGCGCAAGCGCTGTTCTGCGCCGGTGTCATTGGAACCGGGCTGCTCGCGGTGCCCGTATTGGCCGGCTCCGCGGCGTATGCGGTGGCCGAAGCGTTTCGGTGGCGGCGCAGTCTTGAAGAAAAGCCGGCGGGTGCCAAATGGTTCTACCTGGTGTTGACCGGTGTGATGGTGGCCGGCACCGCGATGTGCCTCCTGCCGTTCGATCCATTCAAGATGCTCTATTGGAGTGCGGTTCTCAATGGCGTGGCCGCCGTACCCGTCATGATCATGTTGCAGTTGCTCTCGCGACGACAGGCTGTCATGGGCTCGTTCTGCTCGTCGCCGTGGCTTCAGGCGGTCGGCTGGGTTGCCACGGCAGCCATGGCGCTGTCTGTCGTCGGCCTCATCGTCACCCTGTTTGTCTAGTCCGGCGAAGCGCCCGGCACATTGCGCGGGTGGTAAGCTCAGCCGGCAGTGCGGGACAGGCGGTATCGTGGATCGGCTGCATGCCTGGCGCCACGCCAGATCCAGATCCAGATCCACAAGCGTTTCATCGTGGCCACGGACATCAAGGTCTACTGCGTTCCTCAGCATCCGTGGCAACGCGGCCAGAACGAAAACACGAACGGCATCTCAGTCCATCGCAAGCCAAACGCAACGCCGCAGAGAGCCATCCTCACTCACGCTGGCTCGCCCAGCAGCTCCGATTTCCGTGCCTCCAGTTGCATGGCAACTTCGCGAAGGTCGATCTTTGCCTTGATCACCGCGGGAAAGAGTTCGCTTTCCTCTTCCTCGACATGGTGGCCAACATACTCGGTCAAGACCTTGTAGTTCGCATCGAGCATGTCCGGGTCTCCCGCTTCGATTTTGGCAATCAGTGCCTTCGCCACGCCATGCTCGACCTTGGCTTCATCAAGCATGTCGTCAAGCTTCTCCGACACGCCGCGCAGGGCAGGGTAGAAGATCTCTTCCTCGATCTGCGCATGGACTGACAGCTTCTGACATGTCTCCGTGGCGATCGCGTGTTTTTCTGCGACGGCCTTGGTGGCTTCGAATTGCTTGAAGAGCTTCTTCACGGCACGATGGTCATCCATCAGGAGGCCGAGGGTCGTGCGTTGTTCAACGGGTATTTTTGACTTGTCCATGAGGACCTCCGTAGGGGAAAGTTGCGCACTGCGGATGCGCACTGTTGGGGTATTGCTGCGCGGAGCGTCAAGCGCGCTCAACGGCGCTTGCGCCTTTTCACCGGCTTCGTGGTTGTCATCCCATCGGTCCAGGCCGCCATCATCTGCCTCGCGCCTTCCGTCATCGCATTGGAAGCCGCACGCTTGCCTTGCGCTGTCAGCCGGCCGCGCGCCGCAGTATGGAATGACCGGATTAACGGCACTTGGCGTCCCGGGCCTGGTCGATCGTGGCGCCGCCGGTCCCTTGCAGCGGCCGCCCATGAAGCCGGTCGATATCGGCCTATCCCGCGCTTTCCGGGGCAGGCTAGTCCCGGCATGGCAGCCAGAGCGAAGCATTATTTGGTCCAGCCAATCGTCCCACGACTACTTGCATGGTTGTCGGAGCACCAACAGGCCACGCAGCGCTACCTGCGATGAAGACCTTGTTCATTTGCGGAAGTTTGGTGCAATAGACGGTGGCAATATTTACCAGGTTTTTGCAGAAAGGCAGCACGCCCGGCAAGTGATAGCGGAGCAATTGCAGCCGCGCTGGGGCGCCATGGCGACGCCTCCACAAAGGGGGGGCGCATGTTCGGCGGCACCTCGGTCCCGGCATCCAGGACCGCGAATCTACCGCCTGCCAGCAGCAAGGCGACTAGTCCGGACGGCCGGTGCGGGGCCGCGGCCGGTGAGCATCGAAGTCGCTGCGCGGCGGCTTGSCGAAGCGAGCATGGAAGTCGGCGATAAAGGCTGGCGCAAAGACGTTGGCGGCTGGCATGGCGCTGATCCCGCGCAGCCGCAGTTCCTTGACCAGGCGCTGCTGCAAGGTGCCATTCATCCGCTCGACACGGCTCTTGGCGGGGCTGGAATTGGCGCACAGGATGTCGATATTGAGCTCGAACAGCGGCCCGCCCGAACTGGGTGTAGCCACGCGCGGATTGAATCCCGCTTTGAGGGGCACGCGACACGCTCCTCAAAGCCCGCATCCAGGCCTTGGCCGGCTGCAGGAAGGTAAAGGCGAATCGGTCACCCGGTTCTTCTGGTGATCTTGCTCTCGCAATCCTATTCTTGTGCTGACGCGGTATCTCAGCGGTCGCCGGCGAATCCTTGCGATGCGGAATGCCCATGATGACAAAACTTGTCCAGGCGGTTAGCCGGCGGCTGGTTCGCCAAGTGGGGCAGTACAGTATTGCTCAATCGATACTTGCCAGCCTGGGGTTTCTTATTCTCGCGAACGATGCAGTTGCCCAGCAGACGTTTGTCGCTCCAGGCAGCGCGCCGCCGCCGTACAAGTTGCTACGCTACGATGAGGATTTCACATACCTTCGGGATCCCACTCATCGCGGCGATCTTTGGGATCCTGTCAAATACATCCCGATTGGACCGCATGACTGGTCACTAAGCCTTGGCGGCGAGTTGCGGGAGCGGTTTGAGAACTACTCCGAGGCCAACTTCGGGGTGCCGGGCAAATCCGCCGACGGATACCTGCTTCATCGCCTGCTGCTCCACGCCGACCTGCGTGCCGGTGACTATTTCCGCGGCTTTCTTCAACTGGGAAATCAACTGGCAGCGGGCAAGACCGCGGCGGCACCGCCCTATGTCGACCGCCTCGACGTACAGCAAGCCTTCGTCGACTTTAGGGCACCACTGACGGGCGACGCGAATGCCGACCCCGACTTGCGAATCGGCCGTCAGGAGATGGCATTGGGATCGCAACGCCTCGTTTCGGTTCGGGATGCGCCAAACGTCCGTCGCGCTTTCGATGGCGTTCGCCTGGGGGGCGCGGTCGACAAGGTGCGCATCGATGCTTTCGTCACACGTCCGGTTCTCCTGCAGACGGGCAATTTCGACGACCATCCAAATCATGCGCAGGGCTTCTGGGGCCTGTATACGACCTTTCCCAGGAGCTTCATCCCCGCATCCGGCCTCGATGTCTACTATCTGGGCTTCGAAAACAGCCGAGCGCTGTACAGCGCAGGAGCTGGTGTCGAGAGACGGCATTCGATCGGCGCGCGCATCTTCGGCAGCGGCAAGGGCTGGGATTGGGACTGGGAGGCCCTGGCACAATTCGGAAGCCTTGGCCAACAAGACATCCGGGCGTGGGGGTTCTCAACGGACACCGGCTATACATTTCCCGTCGCCGACTGGAAGCTCCGCGGGGGCTTCAAGGCCACTGCGGGGAGCGGCGACCATGACTCCCGCGATGGCCGGCTTGGTACCTATGGTGGCCTGTTTCCAAAACTTGCGTACTTCAATCAAGCCGGTCTCCTCGGCGCTTCCAACGTGCTGGACGTACAGCCATCCGTAACGCTGGGACCCAATGAGCGGGTCAAGATCACCATCGCCTGCGACTTCATTTGGAGAGAGACGACAAACGACGCAGTTTATACGGCGATAGCCACTCCGATCGCCGGTACGGCGGGACGCCCTGGTCGCTACACGGGCAGTCAGCTTTCTGTCGACTTGTCCTGGCAAGTCAACCGGCATATAGCCATCAATGCCGGCATCGTGCATGTGGACGTGGCAAAGGTCCTGAGCAGCGTTGGCGGCCACAACACTAACTTCACCTATGTCTCGGCTGGCTACAAGTTCTAGCAGGCCGCAGATTTCCTTCGCTACATCGATGGCAAGGCTGCCAGCGGGACCACACAGCAGTGCAAGCCCCCCTCGCATTCGATGATGCGGTGCTCCTTGCCAGGCGCGGAATTTATCGCGCACGGACGGAGAATCCTGCGCTATCCATTTGGCCCGCGAGACTCCGCCTTCAGGGGAAGAACTCCTTGCGCGCATCGAGCAGGATCGCCACGTATCGGTCGAGATTATCTTCGACCCGCTGCGTGGGTCCCACCAGTGACAGTGAAGTCAACCTGCCACCGACCTCGCCGGCGATACCCACGGCGGCGACGCCCTGACTGCCTTCGTCCTTGGCCAGGTACCATTTCTCACGAGCGCACTTCTCAATTTCGCTGCGAAGGACGCTGACGTCGCGAATGGTGTTGGGAGTGACCGCCGGCAAGGGCAGGGCGTCGATCAGCGCATCCCGCTCCGTCTTCGGCATGGCCCCGAGAATGGCCTTGCCCAGCGCGGCCGAGTGGAGGTCATAGACCGTTCCGGGCCGCACGACGTAGCGCAACGCATGCGGGCTCTCCTGGCAGGCAAAGATCTTGACGTGGTTGCCCTCCAGGTAACCGCACAACGAAGTCTCCCCAGACTCCTTGGTCAGAATCTCCAGCGCCTCGGTCGCGAACGCATGCAGCGGGTCCAGTGCGGCGATACGCTGCGCGACATCGCTCAGGCGTGCCGTCGGGTAGAACTGGCGCGACTTCGGCGTACGCAACAGATAGCCAGCCTCGCGCATGGTGAACAGCAGATCGGAACAACTGCTGTCAGCCAGTTCGAGGTGTCGGGCCAGTTCGGAGTTGCTCAGCGGGCGCCCTTCGCGCGCGAAGACTTCAAAGACTTGCAGGACACGGCTGGCAGTGGGAACGACTTGAGGCATGGTTACTGATCAGAACGGAATGATGACGAAGTGGTCTGGCCCGGGTCAACGCAGGGCGGACAGTTCCAGCGCGCTTTGTGCCATCAGCATCGACTGGATCTGGTTGGTACCCTCGGCGATGGTCAGATGGCGCACGTGACATTACTAATTGGGGCCAACATCAATTTGTCCAGGCAAAGTTGAAATGTCCGGGCGCCAGCAAAGTTGAAATGTCCGGTTGTTCGGTGTCATTTCAGTGTTGTTTGTTCTGCTTATGAGGTTCCCGTCGGGCGGTGGTGCTGGCCTGAAGCGGCAGAGTTGTGATCAGGGTGGGGCTGTCATGCCAGCAGGGCGGATTTGAATTCCCAGGTGTCAAGCTGAATCAATTCTCAGTTCCGTTAAGCGGCCACGGTTGCCGCTGTAAGCGTTTTAGCGCTTCCAACATATCGTTCTGATCCAGCGAGCGCTGCGACTTCTTGCCTGGTGGTCGTCCACGCTTGCGGACAACGCCTTCCGTGGCAGGCAAAGAGAGCGATCGTGTGTTGTCGCGTTTCTCCTGGACATATTGCGCCATCTGCAACACAGCTCCGAGTCGCTTGTTATCGACGATGGCGCCTTGATCGATCTCCGACAGTCGGTCATAGATGGTGTGGGGCAGGGTAGCGCCATTCGCCCGTGGCTCAATCCTACCGTCCGGATAGTGATAGACGTCGATATAGCGCCCAGCAAGCTTCCGATGCTCTGGCGTATCGGCCAGCAGGTAGAGCATCTTGTCGTACTGGATCGTCAGGCTCTTGGATACGCAGCGCGGTTCGCGCCAAGTGAAGATCAGGTCCAGGTTCTCATCAGGTCGCAGCGAACGATGCGCGTTATGACTGTTCCGGGGCACCTTGGCAAAGCGCGCGTTGTAGTCAGCGATGAACTCCGGCATGAAGACGTTGGCGTCCTCCATGGTGCTGATCGCGCGCAGACGCAGTTCCTTGACCAGGCGGTCCTGCAGGGTCAGGTGGGTTCGTTCCACACGCCCCTTGGCTTGGCTGCTGTTGGCGCAGATGCCTTCGATGTTCAGCTCAAACAGGGCCCGGGAAAACTGGGTATGGCCGTCACCACCGGTTGCGTTCGGCTTGTTGACGCGGAACACGCTGGCCTTGTCGCTGTAAAACGCCACGGGCTTGCCATGGCGCTCCAGATAGGCGCGTGTCGCGGCGAAGTACGTGAAGGTTGCCTCCGAGTGGGTAAAACGCAGTTCCATGATCCGGCTGGTGGCGTCGTCGACATAGACCAGCAGCGTGCAGGCCGGCGCGCGCTCCTCAAACCAGCGGTGATCGCAGCCGTCGATCTGAATCAGCTCGCCCAGGCATGCGCGACGGTTGCGTGGCTGGTAGACCTTGGGCGGGCGCTGCTTCCTTGGCACCCAAAGCCCGGCGCTCACCATCAGTCGGCGGATCGTTTCCTTGGACAACGTCAGCCCATGGCGCTCGCGCAGCTTCTCGGCGGCCAGGGTCGGGCCGAAGTCGGCGTAGTGTTCCCGGATCAGGCCAAGGGCTACGGATTCGCGGTCCACCGGCATGCGGTTGTTGCTGGGCCGGCCGCGCCGCCGCGACGCGAGCCCGGATGGGCCTTCCTGCCTATAGCGTTCTAGCAGCCGCCGGAACTGCCGATCCGTGATCTCCAACCGTTCGGCGGCCACGCTGGGCCGCAATTGACCATCCACGACCGCCTGAACGGTCTTGAGCCTGTCTAACTCACGCATGCTTACTGTAATGACCTCGGGTCTAGCCATCCTCGGGCGTCTCCATTGCATTCAGCCATCCTCGGGCGTCTCCATTGCATTCA
>NZ_JBFTNF010000014.1:0-111608 GCF_056397345.1 Cupriavidus sp. 05N38 | reverse complement strand
GAAGTGGCGCGCAAGCTATCCAGCGACGCCGGCTCGATGAAGATGTTCGACATTGCCGATCGCATTGAAGCCACCATGCAGGATGGCAAGAAGATGTTCGCCAACCTGGACTGGTTCAGCGCGGTGAGCTACCACATGATGGGCGTGCCGACCGCCATGTTCACCCCGCTGTTCGTGATCTCGCGTACCTCGGGCTGGGCCGCGCACATCATCGAGCAGCGCATCGACAACAAGATCATCCGCCCGAGCGCGAACTACACTGGACCGGAGAACCTGGAGTTCGTGGCACTCAAGGACCGCAAGTAACAGTCCGCGTCCGGTTTGCTCCCTGGGCCGCCGCCATGCGGCGCCCGCGGGAGCGGGGGCAGCCTGCCGCAACGCACGGCCACTGCCCCGGATCATGATTTTCTCTCTTCCCTACGAAATGAACACTGCAAACCGCAAGCCGCTGCCGGGCACCAAGCTGGACTACTTCGACACGCGCGCCGCGGTCGAGGCGATCCAGCCGGGTGCCTATGACAAATTGCCGTACACGTCGCGCGTGCTGGCCGAGAACCTGGTGCGCCGCTGCGACCCGGCCACGCTGACCGCATCGCTCAAGCAACTGATCGAGCGCAAGCGTGACCTGGATTTCCCCTGGTTCCCGGCGCGCGTGGTTTGCCATGACATCCTCGGCCAGACCGCGCTGGTCGACCTGGCCGGCCTGCGCGACGCCATCACCGCCCAGGGCGGCGACCCGGCGAAGGTCAACCCGGTCGTGCCCGTGCAACTGATCGTCGACCATTCGCTGGCCGTGGAATGTGGCGGCTTCGACCCCGACGCGTTCGCCAAGAACCGTGCCATCGAAGACCGGCGCAACGAAGACCGCTTCGACTTCATCAACTGGACCAAGAAGGCGTTCAAGAACGTCGAGGTGATCCCGCCGGGCAACGGGATCATGCACCAGATCAACCTGGAGCGGATGTCTCCGGTGATCCATTCGGTGGGCGGCGTGGCCTACCCCGACACGCTGGTGGGTACCGACAGCCACACGCCGCACGTCGACGCGCTGGGCGTGATCGCTATCGGCGTGGGCGGCCTGGAGGCCGAGAACGTGATGCTCGGCCGCGCCTCGTGGATGCGGCTGCCGGATATCGTCGGCGTGGAACTGAGCGGCAAGCGCCAGCCCGGCATCACCGCCACCGACATCGTGCTGGCGATGACCGAGTTCCTGCGCAAGGAAAAAGTGGTCGGCGCCTACCTGGAGTTCCGCGGCGAAGGCGCTTCGAGCCTGACGCTCGGCGACCGCGCGACGATCTCCAACATGGCCCCGGAATACGGCGCCACCGCCGCGATGTTCTTCATCGACGAGCAGACCATCGAGTACCTGCGCCTTACCGGCCGCGAGGACGAACAGATCAAGCTCGTCGAAACCTATGCCAGGACTGCCGGCCTGTGGGCGGACACGCTGAAGAACGCCGAATACGAGCGCGTGCTCAAGTTCGACCTCTCCACCGTGGTGCGCAACATGGCCGGCCCGTCCAACCCGCACAAGCGGCTGCCGACCTCCGACCTGGCCGAGCGCGGCATCGCCGGCAAGTGGGAGGAAACGCCCGGCCAGATGCCGGACGGCGCCGTGATCATCGCCGCCATCACCAGTTGCACCAACACCAGCAACCCGCGCAACGTGATCGCCGCCGCCCTGCTGGCGCGCAACGCCAACGCGCGCGGCCTGACCCGCAAGCCGTGGGTGAAGAGTTCGCTGGCGCCGGGTTCGAAGGCCGTGCAGCTATACCTGGAAGAAGCCGGCCTGCTGCCGGATCTGGAACAGCTTGGCTTCGGCATCGTGGCCTTCGCTTGCACGACCTGCAACGGCATGTCCGGCGCGCTCGACCCGGCCATCCAGAAAGAGATCATCGACCGCGACCTGTACGCCACCGCCGTGCTCTCGGGCAACCGCAATTTCGACGGCCGCATCCACCCCTACGCCAAGCAGGCCTTCCTGGCCTCGCCGCCGCTGGTGGTCGCGTACGCCATCGCCGGCACCATCCGCTTCGACATCGAGCAAGACGTGCTGGGCACCGACAAGGACGGCAAGCCGGTCCGGCTCAAGGACATCTGGCCGAGCGACGAGGAAATCGACGCGATCGTGGCCAAGAGCGTGAAGCCCGAGCACTTCCGCAAGGTCTACGAGCCGATGTTCAACTTCGCGGTCGACAGCGGCGAGCAGATCAGCCCGCTGTACGACTGGCGCCCGCAGAGCACCTATATCCGCCGCCCGCCCTACTGGGAAGGCGCGCTGGCAGGCGAGCGCACGCTCCAGGGCCTGCGTCCGCTGGCGGTGCTGGGCGACAACATCACGACCGATCACCTGTCGCCGTCGAACGCCATCATGCTCGACAGCGCCGCCGGCGAGTACCTGGCGAAGATGGGCCTGCCGGAGGAGGACTTCAATTCCTACGCGACCCACCGCGGCGATCACCTCACGGCGCAGCGCGCGACCTTCGCCAACCCCACGCTGATCAACGAGATGGCGGTGGTGGACGGCAAGGTCAAGAAGGGTTCGCTGGCGCGCATCGAGCCGGAAGGCAAGGTGGTGCGCATGTGGGAAGCCATCGAGACCTATATGGACCGCAAGCAGCCGCTGATCATCGTCGCAGGGGCGGACTATGGCCAGGGCTCCTCGCGCGACTGGGCGGCCAAGGGCGTGCGCCTCGCCGGCGTGGAAGTCATCGTGGCCGAAGGCTTCGAGCGCATCCACCGCACCAACCTGATCGGCATGGGCGTGCTGCCGCTGGAGTTCAAGCCGGGCGTGAACCGCCTGACGCTTGGCATCGATGGCACCGAGGCCTACGACGTGATCGGCGAGCGCGAGCCGCGCGCGGACCTCACCCTCGTCATCCACCGCAAGAACGGCGAGCGCGTGGAAGTCCCCGTGACGTGCCGCCTCGACACCGCGGAAGAAGTGTCGATCTACGAGGCGGGCGGCGTGCTGCAGCGCTTCGCGCAGGACTTCCTCGAATCGACGAAAGCCGCGGCCTGACATAAGGCGGCTTGCGTTCCGGGCGGCACGGCGGCGTGCCGCCCGGTTTCACCAGGACACTATTTCCATGGCCCACGTACCCCAGATCAAGATTCCCGCCACCTACATCCGTGGCGGCACCAGCAAGGGCGTGTTCTTCCGCCTGCAGGACCTGCCCGCGGCCGCGCAGGTGCCCGGCGAAGCGCGCGACAAGCTGCTGATGCGCGTGATCGGCAGCCCCGACCCCTACGGCAAGCAGATCGACGGCATGGGCGCGGCAACGTCCAGCACCAGCAAGACCGTCATCATCTCGAAGAGCAGCCGGCCCGGCCACGACGTCGACTATCTGTTCGGCCAGGTCTCGATCGACCAGCCCTTTATCGACTGGAGCGGCAACTGCGGCAACCTGTCCGCCGCCGTCGGGCCGTTCGCCATCAGCGCCGGCCTGGTCGACCCGAGCCGCATCCCGCACAACGGCGTGGCCACCGTGCGCATCTGGCAGGCCAACATCGGCAAGACCATCATCGGCCATGTGCCCATCACCGATGGCGCCGTGCAGGAAACCGGCGACTTCGAACTCGACGGCGTGACCTTCGCCGCCGCCGAAGTCCAGCTCGAGTTCATGGATCCGGCCGCCGAGGAAGAAGGCGCGGGCGGTGCCATGTTCCCCACCGGCAACCTGGTAGACGACCTCGAGGTGCCGGGCGTCGGCACGCTCAAGGCGACCATGATCAATGCCGGCATCCCGACCATCTTCGTCAACGCCGAAGCCATCGGCTACACCGGCACCGAGCTGCAGGAAGCCATCAACGGCGACGCCAAGGCCCTGACCATGTTCGAAACCATCCGCGCCTACGGCGCGATGCGCATGGGCCTGATCAAGAATATCGACGAGGCCGCCAAGCGGCAGCACACGCCGAAGGTGGCCTTTGTCGCCAAGCCGGCCGACTACGTTGCCTCCAGCGGCAAGCGCGTTGCCGCCGGCGACGTCGACCTGCTGGTGCGTGCCTTGTCCATGGGCAAGCTCCATCACGCCATGATGGGCACGGCCGCCGTGGCCATCGGCACCGCCGCGGCGATCCCGGGCACGCTGGTGAACCTGGCTGCCGGCGGCGGCGAACGCAATGCGGTGCGCTTCGGCCATCCTTCGGGCACCTTGCGGGTGGGCGCGCAAGCCAGCCAGGTCGACGGCGAATGGGCCGTGACCAAGGCCATCATGAGCCGCAGCGCGCGCGTGCTGATGGAAGGCTGGGTACGGGTGCCGGGCGACGCGTTCTGAGTAGTGCCACGGCCGGAGCCCTGACTCCGGCCCGATCGTGCTGCAGTCCGCGGCCCGGCCCATGACCCGCGCGGGCCAGCGCGCCGAGCGAAGCCCGCAAGGCCAATATCGTCATCATCGGCACCGGCGGCACCATTGCCGGCGCGGGCGCCGCCGCCACCAATACCGCCGCCTACCAGTCGGCGGTGGTGCCGGTGGACAAGATCATCGCCTCGGCGCCCGAGATCTCGAAGATCGCCAACGTCAAGGGCGAGCAGGTCTTCCAGATCGGCTCGGAGAGCTTCAATAACGAACGGCTGCTCAAGCTTGGCAAGCGCGTCTCGGAGCTGCGCAAGCAGCCGGACGTGGATGGCGCGCGCCCGGTTAGCCGCGCCCCTATGGCTGGAAGCTCGCAACGCGGCTTTCCAGCCGTTTTCCAGCCGTTTTCCCTCCATTCGAGGGGCTGCCCTGCAAGCACGCACGTTGCCGGAGGTAGCGGGCCTGCACCCACCGGCAGCAACGGAGATGGCACCAACGTGGGCAGGCAAAACACTTGGCCGTTAATTGCGTTAACAGCGCGATCAATCCGCCAACGGCGCGGATGAAAGACTATTTCCCGTCGACGCTGCCCACGGGCACCAGGATGGTCTCGCCCGACGCGACCAGCCGCAGCACGCCGTCGCGCTCGGCGAACACATCGGCCCGCGCGAATATCTGCCGCCTGCCCGCCTTGACGACGCTGGCGCGCGCCACGAAGGCCTGCCCCAGCGCCGGCGCCATGCAATTCACCGAATAGTGCGAAGCCAGTACCGGCCCCGCCACGGTGGTGGCAGCGAAACCGCATGCCGTGTCGACCAGCGCGCCGAGCACGCCGGCATGGAGCAAGCCTGCGTATTGCGTGGCCTCTTCGTGCCACGGCATGCGCAGCTCCGCCTCCCCTTTTTCGGCGCGCACCACCTCGAAGCCCAGCCAGCGATTTAGCGCGGCGGTGCGATTGACGTCCTTGAGTGTCGCCAGTGAATACGCGGCCGTGGCCGGGGCTTCCATGTCTGTCGTCATTACCCTTCCCTCCTTGAATCGATCGGTCAGCAGGTGCCTTCGGCCTGGCTTTAATATAGACCAGTCTATATAATTCCAGCCGTATCGCAACCCCTCCGATGCATCAGGACACCCGCATCAGGACACCCGCCAATGCCAGCCCACGCCAAGCACCGCGACAAGATCGTCCGCGCCGCAGCCGTCCTGTTCCGCCAAAACGGCTACGCGGCCAGCGGCACCAATGACATCGTTGCACTGAGCGGCGCGCCCAAGGGATCGCTGTATCACTACTTCCCGCGCGGCAAGGAGCAGATCGCCGAGGAAGTCATCGCCTACGCCGGCGAACTGGTGCGCGCGACGCTTGCGCGGCTATGCGCCGGGCACGATTCGCCAGCGGCGATCGCAAGGGCCTACGGCACGGCCCTGGCGGGCTGGATGGCGGAGTCGGAATACCGCGACGGCTGCCCCATCTCGACCATCCTGCTGGAGCTTGCGCCCGGGGCCGAAGCCGTCGCCCAGGCCGGCAGGGCCGCGTTTGCTTCGTGGGAAAGCGTGCTGGCGGCGGCATTCGCGACACACGGCATCCCGCCCGCGCGCGCAGCCGGGCTGGCAAGCCTGATGGTCTGCTCGTGGTCCGGGGCGCTGATTCTCGCCCGGGCCGCGCGCAGCCGCGAACCGCTCCTGCGCGCGAGCGAGGAACTGGCGTGCCAGCTCGATGCCGCCGTCCGGGATGCGCGACGGCAGGCAGGCCAGCAGCCTTAGAACAGCGTGGTGCTCATCAGGGCCTTGGCCACGAGCTCGCCCTCGTTTGCACCTTCCGCGTAGAGCGACACCTCGGTAACCACCTGCCTGCGCCCGCGGCGGATCACGCTGGCCACAGCGCGCAGGTTGGCCGCCCTTGCCGCTTCGAGATACTGGATATTCAGCGAACCGGTCGCGCCACCGCGCAAGTGCTCGCCATCGCAGCCGGACACAGCCGCCGCCGCACCCGTCACATCGATCAGCGTGGCGATGACGCCGCCGTGGACAATCTCGCCGACCGTGATATTGGCCGGGCTGAACGGCAGCACCAGCTCGACATGGTCCACCGCCAGCACATCCAGGGCGATGCCCAGCGAGCGGGCCACGGGAGAGCCCATCAGGACTTGCTCCACGAACTGGCGGATGCGCGGGTCGACAGGCGCGGCGGCGGTGCCGGCAGCGCTGGACAGCGCGGTGACGAGGATAGACATGGCAGGCTCCTGGTTGGAAGATCGTGCAGCAGGTGCAGCGTAAGCCTGCCGGAGGCAGCGCTCAATTACGTGGCAGGTAATCAGGATCCGTCATCGCCGGCATCCGGCCGCCGGCATTGCGTCGCCGCACGCCGCGCGACCGGGGATCATGCCCGCCGCCGTTTATAATGTGCGGCCATCCGCCCCGCCTCACCGCCGCATGCCGTCAAACCCGCAAGACACCCGCCAGCCAGCATCGCCCGCCGGCTCTCCCGCCGGCTCTCCCGACACCCGCCGCGACGACAATCTGTCCGACCGCCCCGACAGCCCCTGCATCGGCATCTGCTCGACCCTGTTCGACGAAATCTGCCAGGGCTGCGGCCGCACCGCGATGGAAGTCAGCAACTGGGTCTTCCTGGACGACACGGAAAAGCAGGCCGTCTGGGAGCGCATCACGCGCGAGGGCACCGCGCGCCGCTTCTGCCGCAACTGAGCTTTCCTCCTCCTGCCCCCGGGCTCAGCCGCCCGCCAGCCGCCGCTCCATATCCTCGACTTCGCGCCGTTCCAGCCGCTGGCGAGCCAGCTTGCGCCAGCTTTCGGCAAGTGATGGCAGTACCGCCATATCGGCCAGCGCCACCGTATCGAGCCGATCCACGTACAGCACATGCAGCAAGCGATGCAGGCTCCAGCCGGGGCATGGCCGCTCGACCAGCGCAAGGCAGTCCCCGCCCCCCGCGTCACCCTCTTCCAGCACCCGGTAATACCAGCCGGTGCGCAAGCTTTGCTGGACCGCCCGCGCCATGCCAGCGTGGCCGAAACGGTGGTTCAGCTTCCAGCAGGGCTGGCGCGCCTGCGACACTTCGACCAGCGCCGTGCCGAGGCGGTAGCGGTCGCCGATACAGACCTCTTTCTCGGTAAGGCCGGCGCTGCTCAGGTTCTCGCCGAACGCCCCGGGCAGCGACAGCAACCCGGCGGCGGCAGCGGACAGCGGCGCAAGCTCCCGCCGCCAGGCCGCGTAGTGGTCGAAGGCATAGTGGTGGAGCGCTTTTTCGGGGCCGCCGTGATGCCGGGGGTCGCCCTGCCCGTCGCCGGCAAGGCCGAGCCTGGTGACGCGCACCACGCCCGCCGCCGGCCGCTTGTCGATGCCGCTGGGCACGCCCTTGGGCCCGAAGGGCCGCACGGCGCCGAGCAGGACCTCGTCGATGCGGGTGACCAGCGCCGGCGTTGCGGCAAACCCGCTCACAAGCCGGCCTCTCCCAGCCAGCGCCCGAACATGCGGCGCCCCGCCGCAGCCACATCCGCGCCGATCTCCGCCGTACGCGCACGGATCTCGCGCGGATCGATACCCGCCTTGCCGAGCTCGACGGTATGCCCGATCAGCCAGCCTTCCAGCTCCGCCGGACGGGCCTCGGGATGGAACTGCAGCGCCAGGACCTGGCGGCCGATGGCGTAGGCCTGGTGCGGCACCGCGGCCGTGGAGGCCAGCAGTTGCGCGCCGGCGGGCAGGTCGAAGGTATCGCCGTGCCAGTGCAGCACGTTCCAGCCGGCGCTCTCCAGTTCCGCCAGCGCCGAGTCACGCCCGGCCGCGGTAGGCTGGATCGGCGCCCAGCCGATTTCCCGCGTGCCCGGGTAGACCCGCGCGCCGCACGCACGCGCGATCAGCTGCGCGCCCAGGCAGACCCCGATCACCGGCCGCCCGCCTTCGAGCCGCGCGCGGATGATGTCGATTTCGGCATCCAGCCACGGATAGGCCTCGTTCTCGTATACGCCGATCGGGCCGCCGAGCACAACCAGCAGGTCGGCAGGCTGCGCGGCGACCACGCTCAGGTCGTCGATACCCGCGCGCAGCACTTGCAGGGCGTGCCCGCGCTCGCGCAGGGCGTCGCCCAGCACGCCGGCGTCTTCGAATGCGACGTGCTGTATGACATGGGTGGTGAACCTGGCTTGGGTCATGGCGGTCCCGTCTGGACGATGCAAAGCACCGATCTTAATGGCTTGCGGCGCAAGCCGGCAACGGCTCGCGCCATGACATGCCGCGCGCCGCGGCCAGCCGCCCCGCTCAGCGCGCGCCGCCCTCCGGCTTGAGCACCAGCGTATCGAAGACTTCGTTGCCCGGCGCGCGCCGCCCGGGGGCCATGGTGATGTATTGCACCGAGGCCCATTTGTCGGTCCAGTCGCGGTAGTGGGTGGACATCACGTTGCCCGACTGCCCGGTGGAATCCATGAACCGCGATTCGGCCAGGTCGGAGAGATCGTAGATGGCACGCAGGCTGGCCGCATGCACGCTCTCGAACGGCGCCGCTTCGTCGCGCAGGTTGTGGCGCCCCACATTGACCGTGTAGGTGTCGCCGCCGCTCGGCACCTTCACGTTGAACAGGCCCGCCAGGTAGGGATGCTTGCCGAAGGGCTTGTGCTCGGAGCGCGCAGCGTGCGCCATGCCCCATTGCCAGCGCTCGGGCTTGTCTCCGTAGCGCTGGTCCAGATCGGCAATGGCGCGGCGCCATGCCTTGGCGATGGCGTCATCGCAGTCTTCGTGGGCCGGCGTGGTGCTGTCGTCGCACCAGAATGCGCCGAGCCCGCGGGGGTTGCGCAGCACGTTGAGCATGGGCTGCTGCACGTTGCGCTGCTCCCACAGGCGATTGAACACGGCGTCGCCCACCTTGTCCTCGAACAGCACCCGCGACAGCTCGCGCAGCCAGGCCGTCGCCACCAGCGGCTGCGCCAGCCCGGGCTGCATGTCGCCGTCCCACTGGCGCAACGACTCGAGCAGCGCGCGCTCGCGCGCGGGCAGCGCCGGGCCGCCGGCGAAGGGCGCCGCCAGCAGCAGCGGCAAGGCATCGCGCACCGCCAGCGAGAGCGTGTCTTTCTGGATCGCGCCAAAGCTGTCCATGGTGTGCCGTTCGGTCGCGTCCAGCAGGGTGCGGATGCGCTGGTAACGATAGGGCACGGTCCATTCGCTGGTCAGGAAGTACGGGTAATCGTCCTCCACGATCTTGTGGTTGGCCGTGGCGATGACGCCTTCGGGCGGATTGAAGCGGCGCGGCAACTGATCGAAGGGAATGAAGCCATTCCAGTCGTAGCGCGCATCCCAGCCCGGCGCCGGCGCCAGCCCCTTCAGGTCGTTGTCGGCACGGCGCAGCGGCACACGGCCCGGCGCGATGAAGCCGATATTGCCGTCCACGTCCGCGTAGACGATGTTCTGCTGCGGCGAATGGAAATCGCGCAGTGCCGCCAGGAAGCTGTCCCAGCCGGTGGCCCGGTTCAGCGCGAGCCCGGCCTGGAAGGTGCGGTCGTCGGCGCGCAGCGCGGTCCACTGGAAGGCCACCACGAACTGCGCGCCGAGCGGCGCCGCGGCGGCGGAGACGGGTTCGGCCACGTCGGAAATCACCGGCCCGTGGCGCGTCTCGCGCACGCTCAGGGTCACGTCGGGCGCGCCCTTGACGCGGATGGTCTCGCTGCGCACCGTGAAATCGGCCCAGCCGTCCGGCGTCTGGTAGCGCCGGGTGCTGCCGGGCTGGATTCGTTCGATATACAGGTCCTGCACATCGGGCGCGGTATTGGTGAAGCCCCAGGCAATGCGCTGGTTATGCCCCAGCACCACCAGCGGCGTGCCAGGCAGCGTRGCACCGCTGACATCCAGCCCCGGCGCCTGCAGTTGCGCGAAGTACCACAGCGCCGGCGCCTGCAGGCCCAGGTGCGGATCGTTGGCCAGCAGCGGCTTGCCCGAGCGCGTATGGGCGCCCGATACCACCCAGTTGTTCGAGCCCATGCCCTCCACGTAGCCGGGCGGGGCCTGCTGTTCGACGCGCGCCATGGCGGTGGCCAGCGGCGCCAGGTGCCGGTAGAGGTTGCCGTAGTCCATGGTGCGCGGCGCCCGATCGCCCGGATACGGCGCCAGCAGTTCATTGATGCGCGCGACCGGCAACACCTGCGCCAGCCGCATGCGCAGCGTCTCCTGCGTCCAGTTGCCGCCCAGGTCCCACGCCATCATGGTCTGCCAGGCCAGCGTATCGGCCGGCTCCCAGTGTTCGGGCTTCGTGCGCAGCAGCACGAACTCCGGCGGCAGCGGGCCCTTGCGCGTGTCGATATAGGCGTTGACCCCGTCGGCATAGGCTTGCAGCGCGGCGCGCGTCGCGGGCGTGGAGCTGGCCAGGATGGCCTCGGCATTGCGTCGCACGCCGAGCGTGCGCAGGAAGCGGTCGGCATCGAGTGCTTGCGGCCCGATGATCTCGGCCAGGCGCCCCGACACGATGCGCTTGTTCATCTGCAGTTGCCACAAGCGGTCCTGCGCGTGCACGAAGCCGAGCGCGTAGTAGGCGTCCTCTACGTTGGCTGCCTTGATGTGGGGTACATCGTGACGGTCCCTGACGATGGAGACGCGCTCGCGCAGCCCCGGCAGGCTCAGCGTGCCCGCGGTCTGTGGTTGCGACGCCTGCCGGTACCACACGTAGCCGCCGAGCGCGCCGGCCAGCAGCAGCGCCGCCAGCGCCAATACCAGCCAGGCCAGCCGTTTGAACCAGCGCATCGATCCCTCTCCTCCGCGTGACGGCACGCAGCGCCCGCGGTTATTTATGTTTTTGTCCCAGTGCTGCTGTCTCTTGTCTCTTGTCGCCTTGCGCCGCGCCGGCCTTTGCTCGCATGGCGAAGCGGGCCGGCCAGCGGTCGGAACCCCGGCATTATCGCCGAAGCAGGCACCGCCAGGGCAAGCACCCGCGCCCATGAAAAATGCCCGGACCTGCCGGGCATGCTTCCCTGCTGCGGGCAGTGACGCCGGATTGCGCGCCCTGCCCCGCGCCGATCAAGGCCGGGCGCTTCAGGCCGCCGGCTTCCTCAACTGCAGCGACTTGTACTCGAGGAATTCCTCCAGCCCGTACTTGCCGGCTTCGCGCCCGTTGCCGGACTGCTTGTAGCCGCCGAACGGCGCCTGCATGTTGAACGGGCCGCCGTTGATGTCGACCTGGCCCGTGCGGATGCGGCGAGCCACGCGGATGGCGCGCGCTTCGTCGCCCGACCACACCCCGCCGCCCAGCCCGTAGATGCTGTCGTTGGCGATGCGCACGGCGTCTTCCTCCGTGTCGTAGCAGATGATCGACAGCACCGGGCCGAAGATCTCTTCCTGGGCMACGGTRGCCYKGGGGTCGACRTTGCCGAGCACGGTCGGCTTGACGAAGAAGCCCTTGTCCAGCCCCGCGGGCGCTTCAGGCCCGCCCGCCACCAGTTCGGCGCCTTCGTTGAGGCCGCGCTGGATATAGCTGTTCACGCGCTCTTTCTGCGTAGCGGAAATCAGCGGGCCCAGGCGGCTGGTTTCCTGCAGCGGGTCGCCCACGGTGAAGGCATCGGCCACCTGCTTGGCGATCGCCTTGACTTCGTCGTAGCGGCCGCGCGGCACCAGCATGCGGGTGTGGGCCGAGCAGGTCTGCCCGGAATTGAGGAAGCAGGCGTTGATGGTGCCCTTCACCGCGGCCGCCATGTCCGCGTCGTCGAGGATCACCGAGGCGGACTTGCCGCCCAGCTCCAGCGCCACGCGCTTGACGCTCTGCGCGCCCAGCTCGGAGACGCGCTTGCCGGCACGCGTGGAGCCGGTAAACGACACCATGTCCACCTCGGCGTGGCTGGCCAGCACTTCGCCCACGACGGGGCCGAAGCCGGTGACCAGGTTGAACACGCCCGGCGGCAGGCCGGCGGCTTCGATCACCTCGGCCAGCACGAAGGCGTTGAGCGGCGCCACTTCGGACGGCTTGAGCACGACGGTGCAGCCGGCCGCCAGTGCCGGCGCCACCTTGAGCGTGATCTGATTGAGCGGATAGTTCCACGGCGTGATGGCCGCCACCACGCCGACCGGCTCACGCACCACCAGCGAATTGCCGACCTCCTCCTCGAAGGCGAAGCTCTCCACCAGCTTGGCAGCCTGCGCCCAGTTGTAGACCGGGCCGCCGACCTGGATCGCGCGGGCCAGCTTGATCGGCATGCCGACTTCACCCGCGATCAGTTGCGCCAGTTCCTCGCTGCGTTCCTTGAGGCCCTCCGCAACCTTGCGGATATATCCCGCGCGCACGCTGGGCGGCGTGGCCGACCAGGCGTCGAAGGCGGCGCGGGCAGCCTGGATGGCATCCTCGGCATCGCGCGCATGCCCTTCGGGGATGCGGCCCATGACGGCTTCGGTGGTGGAATGGATGACGTCGATATGGCCGGTGCCATGAGGCGCGACCCACTTACCGTTGATAAAAAGTTTGTCTCGTTGTTGCATGGCCACAGTTTTCAGTTGGGTGAATAGGCGGGTGCAAATTTTGTTACTTTTATGGTGCTCCACATTGTAGAGCGGTTTGGCGCCTCGGTTTTTTGCGGTGCGCCAGCCGCCCCGCACAACGTGGCGATAATCGGCCGACGACGAGCCGAACCCCGGCACAGCGCGCCGCATGCCGCTGCCGGCGCACAACAAGGGAGAGCAAAGAGACATGACCGACCCGGTGTTCCACAAGACCGAGCAGGGCCAGGACGAGATCCGCACGCGCGCGCGCAGACTCGACCACAAGACGCGCGCCCTGCTGCTGATCGTCAACGGCGAACGCCGGCGCAGCGATCTGCTGGCCCAGACCGGCGGCATGGGCGTGGGCCCCGAGGCCCTCGAAGCCTTGCTCGAAGCCGGCCTGATCGGCACCGGGGACGCCGCGCCGCCGGACGCACCTGCCCGGGACGCCCAGGACCTGCCCGAGCCGGCGACAACCGGCGCAAGCGGCCCCGCCGGCCATGCCGACAGCGTCTTTTCCATCTACGCCAGCCGCGGTGCGGGCGATGGCGGCGATGCGGGCGACAGCAAGGGCACCGGCAGCTACCAGGCGCTTTATCACTTCTATACGGATGTCATCGGACATCATCTCGGCCTGCGCGGCTACATGCTGCAGGTCAAGGTCGAGAAGGCCGCCAGCCCGGCTGAGCTGATGGCGCTGCGCGACACGCTGTACGCGGCCCTGCGCAAGGCCAAGGGCGAGATCACCGCGGCCGCCATCATCGACCAGCTCGACAAGATGACGCGCGACGAGGGACAGGCGCAGGCGCACGCCTGAGCACAGGCACGCGGCGCGGCAGCAGTGCGCACTTCGCAACAGAATGGAAAAGGGCCGCACTGAACTTGGCGGCCCATTTCTTCCTGCGCTTGCCGCCTGGCTGGCGGAGCCGGCGCGACGCGCTTAGCCGTCGATGCCTTGCGACTCCAGGTACTCGTCATACGTACCCAGGTAGTCGGTCAGCGTGCCGTCGGTTCGCACTTCGATCACGCGCGTGGCCAGGCCGCTGACGAACACGCGGTCGTGCGAGACGAAGATCAGGGTGCCGGTGTACTTGTCGAGCGCGATCTGCAGCGATTCGATCGATTCCATGTCCATGTGGTTGGTCGGCTCGTCGAGCGCCATCACATTGTGCCGGCCCAGCATCAGCTTGCCCCAGATCATGCGGCCCTTCTCGCCGCCGGACAGCACCTTGACCGATTTCTTGATGTCGTCGGCCGAGAACAGCAGGCGGCCCATGGTGCCGCGCAGCGACTGGTCGTCGTCGCCGGCCTGGGTCCACTGGCTCATCCAGTCCATCAGGTCGCGGTCGGCCGGGAATTCCTCGTAGGTATCCTGCGGCATGTAGCCGACGTTGGCGTTCTCGGCCCACTTGATCGTGCCGCGATCCACTTCCACGCCGCGCTGCACGCCGTTCTGCACGGCATTGTTCAGCAGGCTGCGCAGGAGCGTGGTCTTGCCGGCGCCGTTCTCGCCGATGATGGCCACGCGCTCGCCGGCCTGGATGGCCATCGACAGGTTGTTGATGATCTTGCGGTCGTAGGTCTTGGTGATGCCGTCCGCTTCCACCGCCAGGTTGTGCAGCTTCTTCTCGAACTCGAAGCGGATGAAGGGGTTCTGGCGCGACGAGGGCTTGATGTCCTCGACCTTGATCTTGTCGATCTGCTTGAGGCGCGAGGTGGCCTGGCGTGCCTTGGACTTGTTGGCCGAGAAGCGGCGCACGAAGTCCTGCAGTTCGCCGATGCGCTCCTTGGCGCGCGCATTTGCCGCCATCTGGCGCTCACGCGCCTGCATGGAGGCTTCCATGTAGTCGTCGTAGTTGCCCGGATAGACCTTGAGCGTGCCGTAGTCCATGTCGGCCATGTGCGTGCACACGGAGTTCAGGAAGTGGCGATCGTGGGAAATGATGATCATGGTGGAGTTGCGCTCGTTGAGCACTTCCTCCAGCCAGCGGATGGTGTTGATGTCCAGGTTGTTGGTCGGCTCATCGAGCAGCAGCACGTCCGGGTTCGAGAACAGCGCCTGCGCCAGCAGCACCCGCAGCTTCCAGCCGGGCGCGACGTTGCTCATGGTGCCCTGGTGCTGGTCGGTGGGAATGCCCACGCCCAGCAACAGCTCGCCCGCACGCGCCTCGGCGGTGTAGCCGTCGTACTCGGCGTACTTGGCCTCCAGCTCGGCGGCCTTCATGTAGTCTTCGTCGGTGGCTTCCGGGTTGGCGTAGATGGCGTCGCGCTCGGCGGCGGCGGCCCACATCTCGGTATGGCCCATCATGACCACGTCCAGCACGCGCATGTCTTCATAGGCGAACTGGTCCTGGCGCAGCTTGCCCAGGCGCACGCCCGGCTCCAGCATGACGTTGCCGCCCGACGGCTCCAGGTCGCCACCGAGGATCTTCATGAAGGTGGACTTGCCGCAGCCGTTCGCGCCGATCAAGCCGTAGCGGTTGCCCTCGCCGAACTTGACCGAGATATTCTCGAACAACGGCTTGGGGCCGAACTGCATGGTGATGTTTGCGGTAGAAAGCACGTCTGGAACCTTGTATGAATGATGGGGCGCGAAACTGGCGCGCGCATGGCGCGCGGCGATGCCGGCGGCAGTGCCCGTGCGGCGATGGCGCCACAAGTGCAGCGGCATGGCATCGGCATGCGGCCCCGGCTTGCGGGCCGATGGCCGGCAAGCACTGGAGCCCGGACAGGAAACCGGGAAATAACCCGTAATTTTACCATCCGCGAGCGCGCTAAAGAAGCGCCAGCCTTCAGATAGGGGCGCAAGCCCCCGCTTTCAACACCGGATAGCCCGAGAGGGACAGCGAAAAACCATCCTCGCGTGCGCTCAACTGCGCCTGGCCGCCTACCGGCAGCGTCAGCTTGCGCTCACAGTGCCCGAATGGCAGGCCGGTCAGCACCGGCACGGACAGGCGCTCCTGCAGGTAGCGCACCACCGCTGGCAGGTCGTAGCCATTGTCGTAGTCGGTCACGCGGTAGTTGGAAAAATCGCCCAGCACGATGGCGCGCTGCGCCCCCAGCACGCCGGCCTGGTCGAGTTGCAGCAGCATGCGCTCGACGCGGTATGGCGGCTCGTTGACGTCTTCCAGGAACAGGATGCCGCCGTCGACGGCCGGCATGAAGCGCGTGCCCAGCAGGCTGCACAGCATGGCCAGGTTGCCGCCCCACAGCGTGCCGGACACGGTGCCGCTGAATGGCTGGCCGCCGGCCTGGGGCGCCTGCACATCGATGGTGTAGGCCGGGTCATGCATCACGCCGAGGAAATGCTGCCACATGAAGGCGTCGACCGGCTCGGCGCCGAAATCGGCCAGCAGCATCGGCCCCGCGAACGTCACGCCGCCGCACGCCGCCAGGTAGGCCAGCTGGAAAGCCGTGAAGTCACTGTGACCCACGATGGGCGTGCACGCGCCGCGCGCCTGCTCCGCGATGCGGGCAAAGTCCACGCGCTCCAGCAAGCGCGCGATGCCATAGCCGCCGCGCACGGCCAGCGTCAGTTCGTGCGGCGTGCCGGTGCCGATGGCATGCAGGTCGGCCAGGCGCTCGTCGTCGGTGCCGCCGAAGCGCAGGTAGCGGCGTGCCAGCACGTCCGGATTGCCGACGTGCAAGCCATGCTGCCTGAGCCAGGCAACAGCACGCGCGGCGATGGCGACGTCGTGGGGATAGCCCGAGGACGCAATCAGGCGGACTTCGGTCGGCGGCGTGGCGAGGTTCGGCATCGGATCGGGGAGCTGGCTCATGCGTCGGGATCGGGGCTTGGAGCGGGGCCGGGAACGGGGCTTAACACGGGGCTGGAGTCCGGGCTGGAATCAGGCTGGCTGGCGCCGCCGGCATTATCCGCCGTCGCGCAGCGGGCGCAGCCAGTGCCCGCGGCCTGCGCCGCCGGCACGCCTTGCTGCTCGGCTTGTTGCTCGGCTTGCTGCGCGGCCTTCTGCGCAGCCTTCTGCGCGCGCCGCCTGGCACCGAAGAAGGCCTTCAGCATGCCCCCGCATTCGTCGGCCAGCACGCCGCCGGCGATGGAGGTCTGGTGATTGAGCTGCGCCTGCTCGAACAGGTTGAGCACGCTGCCCGCGGCGCCTGTCTTGGGGTCCGAGGCGCCGAACACCACGTGGCGGATGCGCGCATGGAGGATGGCGCCGCTGCACATCACGCATGGTTCCAGCGTCACGTACAGCTCGCACTCCGGCATGCGATAGTTGCCGATCACCTGCGCGGCGGCACGCAATGCCTGCATTTCGGCATGCGCGGAGGGATCCACCGAGCGGATCGGCAGGTTGTGGCCGCGCGCGATGACGGCATCGTTCCACACCACCACCGCGCCCACCGGCACTTCGCCGGCAGCCTCGGCCAGGCGCGCTTCCTCCAGCGCCGCCCGCATATAGCGGCGGTCGCGCTCGGCGGCGGGATCGAGGCCTGCTTCGCCTGCCAGGGGCGGCAGGATCGGGGCGTTCATCTCGGCTGGCATGGGCTGGCTGACGCCTCAGTCCTGCGCGGGCAGGCTGAGGGAAGCGCTGACCTCGGCCCAGCAGTTCGGCGTCTCGAACAGCACCAGGCGCGTCAGCTGCAACTGGTGGCCGAAGCAATCCTTGAATACCGGCGAGAGAATGTCGAAGGCGATCTGCGCCAGGTTTTCCACGGTGGGAATGGCGTCCAGCACGACCGTCTTGTGCCCTTCCATGGACTGCAGGAAATTCAGCAGCGCGGTGTCGCCGCGATGAATCAGGAAGGCATGGTCCCACTTGTCGACCAGATGCTCGTTGGCCAGCGCCTTGATGTCGCTGAAATCCAGGATCATGCCCTCGTCCGACGCGCCCGCGCGGCGCAGCACCTCGCCCGAGAGCGTGAGGTCCAGGCGATAGCGATGGCCGTGGATGTTGCGGCACTGGCCGCCATGGTTGGGGATGCGGTGGCCGGAGTCGAATTCCAGACGGCGGGTAATGGAGACTTGCTTGTTCATGGGTGCCGGTGTGTGCGGGTACGGTGATCGGGGCGAATCGGAACGAATCGGGGCGAATCGGGAGCGAAAGGCCGGGACTACCGGATACCTAGCAACTTGTGTGTCTGCAGCGAGAGGCGCCAGCGCGGGCGGCGCTGGCAGAACTCGACCGCGAGCGCCGTATTCTGCCGCGCCAGCGGGCCGTCCATGGCCTGCACCAGGAAATGGCGGAAATCAAGCCGCTCGTATGCGGCGAAATCCTGGCCATCCTGCGGGATGACTACCTTGAGCTCATCGCCGCGCGTGACCACCAGCTCCGCGCCCATCTTGGGGCTGACGCAAACCCAGTCGACCCCCTCCGGCACCGGCAGGGTGCCGTTGGTTTCGATGGCGATCTCGAAGCCGCGCGCGTGCAGCGCTGCGATCAGCGGCGCATCGAGCTGCAGCAATGGCTCGCCGCCAGTGCAAACCACCAGCGGCCGGCCGGCGCCGCCGGCGTCCACGTCCTGCGGCCACTGCGCCGCGACCTTGTCGGCGAGCGCCTCGGCAGTGCGGTACTTGCCGCCTTCGGTGCCGTCGGTGCCGACGAAATCGGTATCGCAGAACTGGCAGACCGCGCTCGCCCGGTCCTCTTCGCGCCCGCTCCATAGATTGCATCCGGAGAAGCGGCAGAACACCGCGGCGCGGCCGGCGTTGGCGCCCTCGCCCTGCAGTGTGTAGAAGATTTCCTTGACGGCGTAAGTCATGCTGGTGGTGAAGCGGTAATGGGTTTTTGTGGGTATGCAGTCATCATGCGCCAGCCATGGGCCGCCGGCATGCGGCATTCATGCGGCATTCATGCGGCATCCATACTGCAAAAAAATGCGACAAGCACGGTGGCGGCAAGACGGTCGGCGGCCGGGCGGACGGATTCCGGCCGGCGGGCGGCGATGCCGCAAAGGCAATCGCGCGCGCGGGGCGGCCGGGAAGCGGGCAAACAGGCGGCCACCCATGATCGATGGCCAGTGGCCAGGGTACTGCGGCTAACTCGCTATTTTCGCACAGGTCGCGAAGTCGCTCCAGCCGCCGCATCGTTCGCGCCTATACCTTGGCCCACTCCGCCGCCCGCAGCCGCGTGCCGACGAAGTCCAGGAAGCACGCGATACGCGCCGATAGCTGCGTGTTGAGGTAATAGACCGCGTTGATCGACTGCCGTTCTTCGATGGTCTCCTTCATCAGCACCTGGACCAGGTCGCCGCGGCGGCGGTCCGCTTCGGTCATGAAATCCGACAGGCACACCAGGCCCTCCCCGGCCAGCGCAAGCTGGCGCAGGGTTTCGCCGCTCGATGCGGCCAGATGCGGCGTGACCTGCACCTCTTCGCCCATGGCGCCGTGCAGCGGCCAGCGGTTGAGCGACTCCGGCTGGTTGAAGCCGATCAGGCTATGCGCGGCAAGGTCCGCCACCGATGCCGGTCGGCCGCGCGCCTTGAGATAGGCCGGGCTGGCCAGCACCCGCACGCGGCTGGTGGCCAGGGGGCGGGCATGCAGGGTGGAGTCGCGCAGCGCGCCGATGCGGATGGCCACGTCGGTGCGGTGCTCCAGCAGGTCGATGATCAGGTCGTTGGTGTTCAGTTCCAGCTCGATTTCCGGGTACTCGCGGCGGAACTCTCCTACCAGCGGCACGATCACGTGCAGCATGAAAGGCGACGCCGCGTTCACCCGCAGCCGGCCCGCCGGGCGCTGGCGGCGTACCGCCATCTGCTCCTCGGCCAGATCCACCGAGGCCAGGATGTTGCGCGCATGGGCCAGCAGCGCCTCGCCCTCCTCGCTCAGCGCCAGCCGCCGCGTGGTCCGGTGCAGCAAGGTGGTGCCGACCTTGTCCTCCAGCCGGCCGAGCGCCCGGCTGATGCCGGAAACGGTCTGCCCCAGTTGCTCGGCCGCGGCCGTGATGGAGCCGCTGTCCACCACGGTGGCGAAGGCCTGCAGTTCTTCGAGTGTGATCTTCATTGTTGAATACTAATCAAATATCTTATCCAGATCACCCTCTTAATCGGCAAGAAATGCACGGGCACACTCCCTCCATCCCGAATTTCCCGGATGTCCGGAGCCAACCATGCCCATCGCCCTGCTCGCGCTGACCATCAGCGCGTTCGCCATCGGTACCACCGAATTCGTCATCGTCGGCCTGATTCCCACCATCGCCGCCGATCTCCATATCACCCTGCCCTCCGCCGGCCTGCTGGTCAGCCTCTATGCGCTGGGCGTCGCCGTCGGCGCGCCGGTGCTGACCGCCCTCACCGGCCGCCTGCCGCGCAAGGCGCTGCTGGTGTCGCTGATGGCGCTGTTCACGCTGGGCAACCTGCTGGCCTGGAAAGCACCCGGCTATGAATCGCTGATCCTGGCGCGCGTGCTGACCGGCCTGGCCCACGGCGTGTTCTTCTCGATCGGCTCGACCATCGCCACCAGCCTGGTGCCGAAGGAGAAGGCCGCGAGCGCGATCGCCATCATGTTCACCGGCCTTACCGTGGCCCTGGTCACCGGCGTACCGCTCGGCACCTTCATCGGCCAGCACTTCGGCTGGCGCGAGACCTTCCTCGCGGTGGCCGCGCTCGGCCTGGTCGCCTTCGTCGGCAGCCTGATGTTCGTGCCGGCCGGCATCCGCAGCGGCGCACCGGCCTCCCTGCTGCAACAGGCCAGGGTGCTGGCCGAGCCACGCCTGCTGCTGGTCTACGCCAAGACCGCGATCGGCTACGGCGGCTCCTTCATCCCCTTCACCTTCCTCGCGCCGATCCTGCAGGATGTGTCGGGCTTCAGCGCCGGCGCGGTCGGGCTGGTGATGCTGGTGTACGGAGTCTCGGTGGCGGCAGGCAATATCTGGGGCGGCCGCCTGGCAGACCGCCGCGGCCCCATCGCCGCGCTCAAGATCGTGTTCCTGCTGCTGGCGCTGGTGTTGTTCGTACTGACCTTCACCGCCGCGCATCGCTGGCTGGTAGTGGCCACGGTGCTGGCCTGGGGCGCGGTTGCCTTTGGCAATGTGCCGGGCCTGCAGGTCTATGTGGTCAAGCAGGCCGAGCGCTTCACGCCGGGCGCCGTGGACGTGGCGTCGGGGCTGAATATCGCCGCGTTCAACCTGGGCATTGCCGGCGCGGCCTGGGCCGGCGGCCTGATCGTGACCCACCTGGGGCTGATGCATACGCCGTGGATCGGCGCGCTGGTGGTGCTGGTGGCGCTGGGCCTGACGGCCTGGAGCGGGCGCCTGGACCGGCTCGAGCAGCCAACCCCGGCCGGCGCCAGGCTGGCGGCCGGGCGCGCCTGACAATCCGGCGCCCGCCGCGATCCTGGCGAGGCCGCCGCGACAGAAATGCCGCGGCGGCTTCGTTGCACTTGCCTTATTTCAGGCCGAGATAGTCCCGCTTGCCGACCGGCACGCCCTTGTGGCGCAAGATGTCGTATGCGGTCGTCACATGGAAATAGAAGTTCGGCAGCACAAAGCCCAGCAGGTAGGACTTGCCGTCGAAGGTGACCGGCTCCGGGCGCAGCTTGAGCTCGATGGTGCGCGTCTCGCTGCCTTCGAGCTGGGCCGGCTCGATGGTCTTCAGGAACGCCACGGTCTTGGCGATGCGCTCCTGCAGTTCCGGGAAGGTGGCCTCGTTGTCAGTGAACGACGGCATCTCGATCCCCGCCAGCCGAGCCGCGCAGCCCTTGGCGGCGTCGCTGGCGCGTTGCACCTGGGCCGGCAGCGGATCCATGTCCGCCACCAGGCGGGTCTGGATCAGGTCGGACGGATCCATGCCCTGCGCCTGCGCGAACGCCGCGCCCTTGTCCAGGATGGCGGACAGGCTGCCGAAGGCCCGGATGAACACCGGGATCGAGACTTCATACATCGAAAGTGACATGGGGGTGTCCTTGGCTGGAAGTTGGCTGGCGCATCCGCCCAGGGGGCGGGCGCGCGAACGCGAGCATAAACCGTTTCCCCGCTTCCCGCTGGCGGCCGGCCGTGCCGGCCCGGCGAGAACGCATCCCGGGTGAACCTGGCTCAGGCATCCTGCCTTAAGATATTCTGCTTGCACCCTCCCCGGCTGAGGCGCCGGCAGCCCCGACGACATGAACGCCCCCTTTCCCATCCGCAAGGAATGCCCGCCCGGCGCCTGCATCTGCAATCGCGAGGCCCTGCTGGGCGACCCGCATGCCGACATCCGGATCCTGATGCTCACGCAGGAGGAGGAGAAAAAGCTGGTTGCGCGCCTGGAAAGCCTCTCCAGCCTTGCCGACCTGCGGAAAATGGAACAGCGCATGCAGGCGCAACTGGGCCTCGTCGTCACGATCACCCCGAGCATCCACGAAGTGCGCACCATGCGCGGGATCAACATCCGGGTGGAAGACCAGCCCGGTTTGTGCCGCAAGACCCGCCAGGCCATCCCTGCGGCCATACGCCGCTGCCTCGAAGCCAGGCCGGAGATCGCCTACGCGCTCCTCGACGCGCACGACCTGCTGGGCGGCGGCTGAGTGCGGGTCCGCCATGCTACGCGAGCGCCTCTTCGGCGGCTCGCGCTGTCGTCGCGATCATCTCGCGCAGCCAGGCGTGACCCACGTCGTGGTCGTCGCGGCCATGCCAGACCGCACGCATGGTCTCGTTTCCAGCCGGGTACGGCGGATGCCGGCGAATCAGGTCGCCGCTCCTTGTCAGCGCCATGGCGAGGGACGCGGGCACGATGGACAGCATGTGCGTATCGCGAAGCAGCGCTGGAATGGCGAGCGAGTGCGGGACGGTGACTCTCAGCCGCGGCACCTCGTTCAGTTCAAGGAGCGCCTTCTCCAACGCACGCCGGTCGAACATCTCCGACTGGCGCGCGAGGCCACGCTCAACGATGAAACCCCCTACCGCGCCTTCCTCCTCCCCGCCGACGGACAGGGTGACGAGCGGGTACTTCGCCAGGTCGCGGAGCGTGAGCTTGCGGCGGGAAGCGGGATGTCCCTTGCGCATCAAGATGGACTCTCCCTGCGACATCAGCGTTCGCGAGTTCAGGCGGGGTGGCACCTGGGAAAAGATGCCGATGGCAAGATCGATGCGTCCCAGGTCGATCTGCTCGGCCAGGTCCAGCCGCGTGGACGGCCGGATGACAAGGTCGACGCCCGGGGCGGCCTTTTGCAGTTCGCGGGACAAAGGCGCAACGATCACCTCGGTGACGTGATCGTTCGCCGCGATGACAAAGCGCCGGCTGGACTTGTCGGGAGAAAACGGCTCCACGCCGAGCGCGTCCTCGATGCGCCGCAGCGAGTCCAGCAGGGTTGGCGCCATCGCCGTTGCACGGCCGGTCGGCACCATGCCCTTCCCCATGCGCATGAAAAGCTCGTCGCCGACAAGCTCGCGCAGCCTGCGCAGCGCATGGCTAACCGCCGATTGCGTGAGATTGAGGCGCTTGCCGGCCAGGATCAGATTGCGCTCCTCGTAGACGGCCTCGAACACCTTCAAGAGGTTCAGGTCGGTGCGGCCGATGCTCATGATGTCGCCCCATCAATTGAATGGCGTTCATTATGCAATTGCAGAGACATCAATTCCATTCAATTCATGGTTCGCGCATCATGACCTCCAGCCCATTTGACAGGAGACGACACCATGACGGCCGAAACCCGCATCCAGGATCGAGAGGCGCTGATCGAGCGCTGCATCCCCTTCCTTGAAGAAGTGAAGGACCTGACCACCAGCACCGCGGTCGAGCGCTGGTTGAACGAGAAGTACGGGCCCGACAGCGAGTTCTACCAGACGCTGTCCTGCTCTGTCAGGAAGGGCGTGGAGGATGGATGGGCAGCGAACGTCGAGATCGGCGGCCCAAGCTACCGCCGCAGCCGCATCGCGGAGCCCTCCGAGCGCACGCTCCACTTCAGCATCACAGCGGTGTACATGGATAGCACCGGCAATCAGCAAGGGCACCCCGACCATCGGTTCAGAGGGCAATACCACGGTCATCCCTATGGCGAGTTCAACATGGTCGTTCCGCTGGATCCCGGTGCCGCCCTGAACGGGCCGAATGGCTGGTGTTCCGGAGGCTGGACCGCCCCGGCGCCGGGCAGTCACCACTATCCGGAAGCGAAGGGTGGCGCCGTGATCGCGCTGTTCTTCCTGCCCTCCGGCCGGATTTCCTACCACGACGTGCCGCAGGAGTAGTCCATGGTACAGACAGCAATGGAATGGTCCCAGGAGGCCGTCGCGCGATGCGTCGCCACCGTCGTAACGTCTCGCCGCTCGGTTCGCGCCTTCAGGCCTGAGCCGCTTCGCCGGGAACTCATGCAGGAGATCCTGGAGGAGGCAGCGACCGCCCCGAGCGGGGCCAATATCCAGCCCTGGCGGGTGTATGTGGTCAGCGGCGCGGTCAAGGATGAACTGGCCAGCGCCCTGGTCGCCGCCTCCCGCGCCGGGACCGCACCCGCGCCCGCCCACTTCCCTGAGCCGTTGCCGGACGTGTTCCGCGCGAGACTGGCCGATTTCGGCGCGCGCTACTACGCTWCGCTCGGGATCGATCGCAGCGACACCGCGGCGCGCATGCGCCAGACCGAGCAGAACTTCTCATTCTTCGGCGCGCCGGTGGGTCTCATCTTCAGCATCGACCGCAGATTGAAGCCGCACAGCTGGATCGACATCGGCCTGTTCGCGCAGAACCTGATGATCGCCGCGAAAGCGCGTGGCATCGACACATGCCCGCAGGTTTCCTTCGCGCCGTTCCATGACGTGATCGCGGCGCATCTGCACATGCCACCGGAGGAAGTGACCGCCTTCGGCATGTCCATGGGATACGGAGACCCGCAAGCCAAGGTGAATCAAACAAGGATGCCACGGGAGCACGTGCAGGACTTCGCGCGGCTCTTCGGGTTTCCGGCCTGACCTTCCCGCAGTTCCATTCCATCGGTACGGAAGCGGCAGCCTGCGCGCATGCAGTGGCAGGCTCCTGGCACTTGGGGCCGCCCGGCACGCCTGCCGGCGGCGGCCCATAGCCTGATGCGGCGCCCGGGCAGCGCTGTGTCGCCACCCGTGCACCCTTACGAGCACCCAGCTTTTCGCACGCGGCTTCCCATGCCCGCAGGACGATTGCCCGGCAAGACCGCCGGCGCCCCCCGCCTGTCGCGCACATGGAGAGGCATATGCGCGTCAGATATGCCCATTCGTCCTCATTTTGAGGGCTGCCGGCTCGGCCATCTTTCCTACAAAATATCGTAGCATCCTCTGCCCCCTCGAAAAACGACTTGCGCACGTCGCCGATGGGTCGTACATTTGTCCCGTATATCGTAATCATATTCGATATTTCGGAGCAGATATGCCAGTCCAGATTCCCGCGGCAAGCCGCGCCATGGCCGTGTTCGAAGTCTTTGCGCGAGAAAGACGGGACTTGTCCAATTCCGAGATAGCGAAGCTGCTGGCTGTTGCCGACAGCAGTTGCTCGGACCTGTTGCACACCCTGCATTCACTCGGCTACCTGATGCGGACCACGCGCACGCGTCGCTTCTATCCGACCGGCCGCCTGTTCGAGACTGCGCGCCAGATCGCGGAACACGATCCGCTGACGCAGCGCGCGCAGGCAGCGGTACTGCGGCTGTCCCACGCCACCAGCGAGAGCGCCTTCTTCGGCGTACTCGAACCGCAGGCCGTGCGCGTCGTCGCCGTGGCACAGAGTCCCCTGCCGCTGCGCTACATCCTTGACGTTGGCGAGCGCGTCGCGCTGCATGCGTCTGCACTGGGCAAGGCCATGCTGGGCCAGCTCACCGACGATGATGCCCGCGCACGGCTGCAAGCCGCCAAGCGGCCGGCCGTGACCGCAAGCACGGTGGTGGACCTCGACCAGCTGATGGCGCAACTGACGCGCGGCCGCGACCAAGGCTGGTACGAAGCGCATGACGAAGGCACCGAAGGCGTTACCGCGCTGGCCGTTGCGGCCCGGCTGGGCGAGCGGCCGGTCGCCATCTCGGTGGCGGGGCCCGCCGAACGTATCGAAAAGCACCACGAATCCTATTTGGCGGCCCTGCGCGAAGTGCGCGATTCCCTGCTGGCCGACCATTGAATCCACACCCCCCTAAGGAGAAGACATGGACCTCGGATTGAAAGGTCGCGTGGCGGTTGTCACCGGCTCGGCACGCGGCATCGGCGCGGAAACCGCCCGAATGCTTGCGAAGGAAGGCATGGCCGTGGTGATCACGGACCTGGACCTGGATGCTGCGCGCGAGACCGCCGGCGGGATCGGGCTCGCTGGCGGGAAGGCCATTGCCGTGCAGTGCGACGTGCGCCAGGAAGACCAGGTGCGCAACATGATCGGCGCCGGCAAGGAAGCCTTCGGCAGCATCGACGTGCTGGTCAACAACGCCGGCCTGGTCAAGGACCGCACCATTCTCAAGATGGAAGAATCGGACTGGGACCTGGTGCTGGACGTCACGCTCAAGGGCGCGTTCCACACCTGTCGCGCGGCGCTGCCCTTCATGCATGAGAAGGGCTGGGGCCGGATCATCAATATCAGCTCGCGCGCGATGTTCGGCAATCCCGGGCAGGCCAACTACTCCACCGCCAAGGCGGGCATCATCGGCTTCACCCGGGCGCTGTCGCTGGAACAGGCGCGCAAGGGCGTGACGGTCAATGCCATCGCCCCGGGCTACATCGAGACCGAGTACATCAAGAGCCTGCCCAACTACGACACCATCCTGGCCAACGTGATGGCCAAGAACGCCGTGACCTTTCCGGGCCAGACCAGCGATATCGCCGGCGCGGTGGCCTTCATGGCGTCGGAGCATGCCCGCTACATCACGGGCACCACCCTGTTCGTGACCGGAGGCCGCTATGGTTGATCCCAATGTCGACATCGACGGCCTGGACGACAGCCAGCGCCTGCTGCGCGAGAACATCCGCCGCTACCTGAAGGAACACATCTCGCCGCGCATCGACCAGGCGGAGAAGGAGCGGCGCTTCCCGCAGGAAGCAATCACCGGCCTCGCCGACTTCGGCTACTTCGGTGGTTACATGAAAGAGGCCGACGGCGGCCTGGACCTCGACTACCCGACCTGGGCGGTGATGATGGAGGAAGCCGGCTACTGCTGGCTGTCCCTGCGCATCATCCTCAACACGCTGAATATCGTCGCGGGCATCATCAATGCCTATGGCACCGAGGCGCAGAAGGAATGCTTCATGCGCCCGCTGCTGCGCAACGAGCGCAAGACCTTCGTGTCGATCTCCGAGCCGGACGTTGGCTCCAACGTGGCCGAGATCAAGACCCGGGCCGACAAGCGCGGCGACCACTATGTGCTCAACGGCAGCAAGCTGTGGATCACCAACGGCATGTTCGCCGACTTCGGCATCGTGGTGGCGCGCACGTTCAGCGATACCTGCAACGGCGAGCTGTCGCTGTTCCTGGTGGAGCGCGACGTGACGCCGTACAGCGCCACGCCGGTGGAGACCATGTTCACGCGCAGCACCGGCACCGCGGCCTTCACCTTCGAGAACGCGGAGATCCCGGCCGCCAACCTGCTGGGCAAGGAAGGCCAGGGCCTGCGCCAGATCCTGATCGGCTTGAACTTCGGGCGCCTGAACGTGGCCATGGGGGCGGTGGGCGCGGCGCAATGCGCGCTGGACCTGTCGATCGACTACGCGCTGCAGCGCAAGCAGTTCGGGCGCCAGATCGGCGGCTTCCAGCTGGTGCAGAAGCACATCGTGGACATGACCATGCGCACGCAGGCCGCGCGGGCGCTGGGCTACCGCGCCGCGCGCTCGATGCAGAACGGTACGTCGCGCACGGAATGCTCGATCGCCAAGCTGTACGCCACCGAGGCCGCGTTCGAAGTCGCCAATCTGGCGTTGCAGGTACATGGCGGCATGGGCTACGCCACCGGCTACCCGATCGAGCGCATCTTCCGCGACACGCGCGGCGGCATGATCCCGGAAGGCACTACCGAAATCCAGACCCTGATCATCGGCCGCGAAATCCTGGGCATCAGCGCACTGACCTGACCCTGGCCCCCACCCAAATACGGAGACACAAGACATGACGCAGCCTGCCATCCTCGAGCAGATCGCCAATACCACGCTCTACTGGGAAGACCTGGTACCGGGCATGCAGTACAGCACCTCGTCGCGCACCATCACCGAAGCCGACGTCGCCGCCTTCGCCGCGCTGACCGGCGATTTCAACAAGGTGCACGTCGATGCCGAATACGCCAAGGGCACCATCTTCGGCCAGCGCATTGCCCACGGCATGCTGGTGGCCGCCTTCATGGCCGGCCTGACCTCGCGTTCGATTCCGAACCAGTTCTTTGAAGGTTCGCTGTTCAGCGTGCTGGAAAACCGCCTCAAGTTCCCCAAGCCCACATTCATCGGCGATACCATCCGCGTGGAAATCGAAGTGGTCGAGCAGAAGACCACCAGCCGCCCCGACCGCGGCATCATCGCCTTCCTGCGCAAGGGCATCAACCAGCGCGGCGAAGTGGTGGCGGAGATGGCAGCCACGTGCCTGTTCAAGCGCCGCACGCCGGGAGAGGCCCAATGAGCAGCCAGCCGATCTGGTTCAGCGACCTCTCGCGGCTGGTCAATCCGCGCTCGATCGTGCTGGTCGGCGCTTCCGAGAAGCCGGACAGCATCGGCGGCCGGACGCTGGAGAACCTGACCACCTTCTCCGAGTTTACGGGTGACCTGCATCTGGTCAACCCGGGCCGCGCCGAAATCCACGGCAGGCCATGCGTGGCCTCGGTCAATGACCTCAAGGAAGCGCCCGACCTGGCCATCCTGGCCGTGCGCGCCGACATGGTCATCCAGACCCTGCGCGATTGCGGCAGGCTCGGCGTCAAGTTCGCCATCGTCTTCACTTCCGGCTTCGGCGAAACCGGCGAAGACGGCCGCGCGGTGGAAGCCGAGATGCGCGAGATCGTGGCCAGCACCGGCATGCGCATCTACGGCCCCAACTGCCCGGGCCTGAACAACATGAACGCGCGGCTGGGCCTGACCTTCTCGCCGGCATGGCGCATCGACCGCCGCCCCGGCCCGATCGGCGTCGCCACGCAGGGCGGCGGCCTCGGCCGCTCGTTCATCCAGGCGATGGACCGCGGCGTGGGCGTGGGCTTGTGGTGCTCCGGTGGCAACGAGGTGGACCTGGAGGTCAGCGACTACATCCACTACATGGCCGAAGCGCCGGACATCGAGGTGATCGTCACCACGCTGGAAGGCGTGCGCAACGGCCCGCGCTTCATGGCCGCAGCGTTGCATGCCGCGCGGTGCGGCAAGCCCATCGTCGCGATCAAGGTCGGCAAGTCGGAATACGGCGCCAAGGCGGCGCAGTCGCACACCGCCGCGATTGCCGGCTCGGCGGAGATCAACAGCGCGGTGTTCAGCCAGCTCGGCATCATCGAAGTGGACGACATCGACGAGCTGATCGACGTGGCCTCGCTGCTGGCGCGGCGCAAGCCCTCCGGCAAGGAACAGCTGGCCGTGTACAGCTTCTCCGGCGGCACCGCGGCGCTGGCTTCCGACATGGTGGGACTGGCCGGGCTGAAGCTGTCGGAGTTCGCGCCGGCGACCACCGAGGCACTGCGCGCCGCCCTGCCCGGCTTCGCCGCCTTCAGCAACCCGGTGGACGTGACCGCCGAAGTGCTCGTCAATACCGAGGTCAGCTACGCCACGCTCAAGGCCACCGCCGCCGATCCCAACACCGACCTGGTGCTGGTGCCGATCCCGGTGGAGTACGGCAAGACCACGGCCATGCTGGCCGACAGCATGGTGCGCGTGCAGCTGGAGCAACCGGACACGCCGATCGTGCCGGTGTGGATGAGCGACCGCACCGGAGAAGGCCATCGCAAGATGATCGACGGCGGCCTGATGCCGATGCGCGCAGTCGGCAACGCCGTGCTCGCCATCCAGCGCTTCATTCACTACGGCCGCTGGAAAGCCCGCTTCGAGCGCGCATGGCAGCCGCTGGGCAGCGCAAGCGCTGCCGGCGCCACGGCCGCCACGGCCAACCTGTCCGAAGCGGTGACCAAGGCACTGCTGGAACGGGCCGGCATTCCGACGCCCCGTGGCGTGGTGGCGCGCACTGCTGCCGAGGCGGCCAGCGCCTTCCGCGATGTCGGCAACGGCAAGGCGGTGATGAAGATCGTCAGCGCGGACATCACGCACAAGACGGACATCGGCGGCGTGCGGCTTGGCATCGCCTCCGAAAGCGCGGCGATGGCGGCCTACGAGGAGATCCACGCCAACGGCGCGCGGGCCAGTGGCACCGCGCGGATCGAGGGCGTGCTGGTGGAGCCGATGCTGCCCGCCCCGTTCGTCGAAGCCGTGGTCGGCATCCACCGGGACCCGGTGTTCGGCCACGTCTGCACCTTCGGCCTCGGTGGCGTCAGCATCGAACTGTTCAAGGATGTCAGCCGGCGCCTGCTGCCGCTCACGCCGGACTCGGCGCGCGAGATGATCAGCGAGACCCGCTGCCACGAACTGCTCAAGGGCTATCGCGGCCAGCCGGCCTGCGACATCGACGCGCTGGTCGGCATGCTGGTCAAGCTCTCGGACTTTGTCGCCGCGCATGCCGACAAGATCGAAGAACTGGAAATCAATCCCCTTGCGGTGCGCCCGCAAGGCGAGGGAGTGGCCGCGCTGGATGCCGTTCTCTCATATCAAGGCACGGAGCCTCCCCATGGTAAAGACTGAAATCGGCTACACCACCACCGACACCATCATGGTGCGCGGCCTGAACCTCGCGACCGAGATCATCGGCAAGTTCGACTTTGTCGACATGATCTTCTTCACCACGCTGTCGCGCCTGCCGTCGCCGCGCGAGAAGGTCATGGTCAATGCACTGCTGGTGACCACGGCCGACCATGGCATCACCCCCAGCTCGCTGTCGGCCCGCCTCACCTACATTGGCGCGCCGGAAGCCCTGCAGGGTGCGGTGGCCACGGGCCTGCTCGGCGCGGGCAGCGTGTTCCTCGGCCCCATGCAGAACGCGGCCGAGATGCTCAACGAAGGCGCCAGCGCGCTGGCGGACGATGCCCCGGACGAGCAAGTGCGCGAAGCCGCCCGCGCGCTGGTCCGCCTCCACAAGGAGCGCCGCCAGCAGATCTTCGGCGTCGGCCACCCCATCCATGTCGATGGCGACCCGCGCGTGCCCGCGCTGCGCGAGCTGTCGCGCGAGCACGGCTACTACGGCCGGCACTGGCGCCTGATGGAAGCCATCGTCGACGTGCTGGTGAAGGAGCAGCACCGCAAGCTGCCGATGAACGTAGTGGGCGCGATCGGCGCGATCGTGGCGGCGATGGGGCTGGATCCGCTGATCGCGCGCGGCCTGGCGCTGGTGGGCCGCTCGGCCGGCCTGCTGGCCCATGTGCTCGAAGAGAAGACACAACCGATGGCACGCGAGGCGTGGCAGCTCGTCCTGAAAGACGACCCGCGCAACGTGCTGCCCTGAGCAGCGGCCCCGGCCGTCGCAAGCAAAGGAAGAGACGATGCAGAAACTGACCGAAGAGCGGCGCATGATCCAGGACGCCGCGCGCCAGTTCACGATGGAGCGCGTGCTGCCCATCGCCAACAAGCTGGACCCCGAAAAGGGCCAGATCCCGCGCGAACTGATCGACGAGATGGCCGAGCTTGGCTACTTCGGCATCCTGATTCCCGAAGAATACGGCGGCCTGGGGCTGGGCGCCTACGAGTACTGCCTGGTGGCCGAGCAGCTGTCGCGCGGCTGGATGAGCGTGGGCAGCCTGATCGCGCGTGGCAATGGGCTGATCGGCGCGCTGAAGGGGCTGTCGCCGCAGAAGAAGGCCGAGTACCTGCCGCGCATGGCGCGCGGCGAGTTCCTGGGCGCATTCTCGCTGTCCGAGCCCAACGCCGGCTCCGACATCGCCAATATCACCTGCCGCGCGGTGCGCGACGGCGACGACTGGGTCATCACCGGCAGCAAGTACTGGTGCACCTTTGCCGACGAAGCCGACTTCATCCTCGTGATCTGCCGCACCGACCCGGTCATGGACCCGAAGGCGCGCCACAAGGGCCTCTCTGCCTTCATGGTGGAAAAGCCGCGCGGCGCGCTGCCGGAGAACGTCAAGGGCAGCATCATCCCCAAGATCGGCTACCACGGCTGGACGACGTGGGAACTGGCCTTCGACGGCTGCCGCGTGCCGCATGCCAAGATGGTGGGCGAGCAAGGCAAGGCCTTCTACCTCGCCACCGCYGGCCTGGAGACGGCCCGTGCCCATACCGCCGCGCGCTCCATCGGCCTGGCGCAGGGCAGCCTGGAAGATGCGGTCCGGTACGCGCAGGACCGCGCGCAGTTCGGCAACCCCATCGCCAGTTTCCAGGCCATCCGCTTCAAGCTGGCCGACATGGCCACGCAGGTCGAAGCCGCGCGCGCCCTGCTCTACGCTGTGTGCGAGAAGATCGACGAGGGCGAGCGCGCGGACACGGAAGCGTCGATGGTCAAGCTGTTCGCCAGCGAGATGTGCGAGCGCGTCACCAGCGAGGGCCTGCAGGTCCACGGCGGCGCGGGCTACACCACGCACTTCGCGGCGGAGCGCTACTGGCGCGACGCGCGCCTGACCAAGATCTTCGAAGGCACCTCCGAGATCCAGATGCGCATCATCTCCGATGCCATGCTGGGCAAGCTCGCCACCTGACCCGGGAGCCCTTCGTGCCAATACAAGCCAACTCCGCGGGTGCCCTTGCCGGCCTGCGCGTGATCGATCTCACGCAGATGCTGGCGGGGCCTTTCTGTACCCAGATCCTGGCCGACCACGGCGCCGACGTGATCAAGGTCGAGGCCATGACCGGCGACGGCACGCGCGTGACCGGCCCTTTCTGCGCCGACGATACGCTGCGTGACTTCGGCGGCTATTTCCAGAGCGTCAACCGCAACAAGCGCTCGATTGCGCTGGACCTGAAGACCGACAGCGGGCGCGAGATCCTGCTCCGGCTGATCGACGAAGCCGACGTGGTGGTGGAAAACTTCCGCACCGGCGTGATGGAACGCCTCGGCCTTTCCTACGAAAGCCTGCGCCGGACCAACCCGCGCCTGGTCTACGGCACCGTGCGCGGCTTCGGCGATCCGCGCAGCGGCGCCAGCCCCTATGCCCAATGGCCGGCGTATGACGTGGTTTCGCAGGCCATGGGCGGGATGATGGGCATCACCGGCCCGGACCGCGACACGCCGACCAAGATCGGCCCCGGCGTGGGCGATACCGTGCCGGCGCTGATGCTGTGCATCGGCATCCTGGCGGCCGTCAGCCGGGCCCGCGAAACCGGCCAGGGCCAGTTCGTCGACGTGGCGATGACCGATGCCGTGCTGGCCATGTGCGAGCGCATCGTCTACCAGGCGTCCTATACCGGCGCGGTGCCGGCGCCGGAAGGCAACCGCCATCCGCTGCTGTGCCCGTTCGGCCTGTTCCGCGCCGCCGACGGCCATGTATCGGTCGCCTGYGCCACCGACACCTTCTGGCAGAAGCTGGCCATCGCCATCGGCCGTCCCGACATGGCCACCGACGACGCCTTCGCAACGAATGCCGCGCGCGTGCAGCGCCAGCAGCAGGTCATCGACGCGATCGAGGCCTTTACCGCGGTGCGCAGCAAGGCGGAAATCGCGGCCGCGCTGGGCGGAAAAGTGCCCTTCGGACCGGTCTACAACTCGGCCGAGATCTTCGCCGACCCGCACTACGCGGTGCGGGAGATGCTGGTGGAGGTCGAACAGCCCGGCTCGGCCACCCCGGTGAAGATCGCCGGCGTGCCGATCAAGCTGAGCGAGACCCCGGGCGCGGTGCGCCGGCGGGCACCGCTGCTGGGCGAGCATACCGACGAGGTGCTGGGTTCGGCCGGATATGCCGAAGAAGAGATCCATCGCTTGCGCCAGGGGGGCGTGGTGCGATAGCGCGGCGTGGTAGGCTTCCGACGCCTTACGAAATTTCGTATAGTACTGTCGATACCCGAACTCCAGCCTCCCTATCCATGCCTACCCTGATCCCAGCCGCCGGCCGTGCCATGGCTGTCTTCGAAGTCTTCGCGCGCGAGCGGCGCGAGTTGTCCAATTCGGACATGGCGCGCCTGCTGTCCTTGCCGGAAAGCAGCACGTCGGACCTGCTGCATACGCTGCACTCGCTCGGCTACCTGATGCGCACGACGCGCAGCCGGCGCTTCTATCCGAGCGGACGCCTGTTCGACGTCGCGCGCCAGATCGCCGAGAACGATCCGCTCAGCACCGTTGCCCAGGAGGCCGTGGAACAGGTGGGCGGGAAGACCAACGAAAGCGTCTACTTCGGCGTGCTCGACACCGCGGCGGTCAAGGTCGTTGCCGTCCAGCCCAGCCGGCAGCCGCTGCGCTACATCATCGAAGTCGGTTCGCGGGCCGCGCTGCATGCGTCCGCGCTGGGCAAGGGGCTGCTGAGCCTGCTCCCGCCCGAGGAAGCGCGCGCCATGCTGGCCAACAGCAACCTGCGCCCGCTGACCGAGCACACCGTTGTCGACATCGACACGCTGATGGCGCAGGTTGCCCGCGGCGCCAGGCGCGGCTGGCATGAAGCGCGCGAGGAAGGCAGCGAGGGCGTCTATGGGCTGGCGGTGACCGGCCTGCTGGGCGGGCAACCGGCGGGCATCTCGCTGGCAGGCCCGGCGGATCGCATGAAGAAAAACCACGATGCCTATCTGGCCGCGCTGATGGAGGTGCGCGATGCATTGATGGAGAACGCATAGCCGTCTTCCGACGCCACGGCACCCTGACGCGATACAGGCGGTGTATTGCGCGACATACCGAAAGTATTTTTCACATCGCCCCGCTGTCCGTAGCATCGAATGGAACCCCCTTGCGGAGCGCGTCGCTCCGGCAGGAACGATCCCAGACATTTTTATTCGATCCTCCTATGAACAGCTTCCTGGACCTCAAGCGCGAAGGCGCCGTTGCACTGATCACCATGAACCGCCCGGAAACGCGCAATGCGATTTCGGACGACGATGCCGTACAGGCCGTGGTGGAGATGTGCGAGACGCTCAATCGGGACATGTCTGTCCGCGCCGCGATCCTGACCGGCGCGGGCCCGGCGTTTTCTTCCGGCGGCAATCTCAAGACCCTGCGCGACAAGATGGGCAGCGGACTGGGCGAGCCCATCCGCTCCCGCCAGGCCTACCGCGACGGCATCCAGCGCGTGCCGCTGGCGCTGGCCGGCCTGGAGGTGCCGATCATCGCGGCCGTCAACGGACCGGCCCTTGGCGCGGGCAATGATCTTGCCTGCCTCTGCGATATCCGCATTGCTTCGCAGCAGGCGGTGTTCGCGGCCACCTTCGTCAAGCTGGGGCTCATTCCCGGCGATGGTGGCGCCTGGCTGCTGCCTCGTGTGATCGGCATGTCGCGCGCTTGCGAGCTGGCCTTTACCGGCGACACCATTGACGCCCGCCAGGCACTGGACTGGGGGCTCGTCTCGCAGGTGGTGCCGGCCGATGCGCTAGTGCAGACCGCGATGGAACTGGCCCAGCGCATCGCCCGCAACTCCGGCCATGCGCTGCGCATGACCAAGCGCCTGCTGCGCGAATCCATCCACGCACGGATGGACACCATCCTGGAGATGTCGGCTGGCTTCCAGGCCCTGGCGCATCACACGGCCGAACACGAAGCCGCGCTGGACGCTTTCCTGCRGCGGCGCGCCTGACAGGCAGCCCCCCGCCCCCGGGGACCGGTCACCGGCAGGCAATACGCCGCCGGGAAGATAACTTCCAAGGAGACAACATGGCATTTCCCACTCTGAAGCGGTGCCTGGTCGCGACATCGCTGGCGCTGACCGTGATGCCGGCCACCGCGCAGTCCGACTTCCCGACCCATCCCGTGAAGGTCATCGTCTCGCTGCCGCCGGGCAGCGGCGCGGACACCACGGCACGCTTCATTTCGCAGCACCTGGGCGAGAAGTTCAAGCAGCCCTTCGTGGTAGAGAACCGCCCTGGCGCCAACAGCTTCATCGGCGCGCGCGCGGTGGCCGAGGCCGCACCGGATGGCTACACCCTGTTCGTTGGCAGCAATTCGTCGATGGTGACCAATGTGGCTGTGTTCAGGACCCTGCCCTATGACCCGGTCAAGGATTTCGTCGCGGTCGAACGTATCGCGCGCTTTGCCATGGTGGTCGTGGTGCCGGCCAACTCGCCCTACAAGACGCTCGACAACCTTGTGGAAGCGGCTCGCAAGGCGCCTGGCAAGCTCAACTATGCCAGCGGCAGCGCGGGCTACCAGGTTGCCGTGGAGCTCTTCCATGAGCGCTTCCGCATGAAGGGCAATCCGATCACCTACAAGGGCACCGCACCGGCCATGACGGACGTCGCCGCCGGCAACGTCGACTATTCGATCGGCGAGATCAGCGCGGTGCTGCCGCTGATCCGCGGTGGCCGCCTCCGTGCGCTGGCCGTCACTGACACGCAGCGCCTGAAGGAGCTGCCGCAGGTGCCCACCGTCGCCGAAAGCGGCGCACCGGGTTTCGAGGTATTTGCCTGGACCGGCGTCTTTGCACCGGCCAAGGTGCCCGAGAAGATCGTCAAGGCGCTCTCCGATGCCGTTCGCGAAACCATGCAGCAGCGCGACAGCGTGAAATTCATCGAGAACCTTGGCGGCAGCGTGTACTCCGGCGGGCCGCAGCAACTCAGGCAGTTCCAGCTGGCGGAAATCCAGCGCACCCGCGAGATCGTCAAGACCGCCGGGATTCCGGTGGAGTGAGACTCCCTGGGCGCCAGCCGCAACACAACTACCGCAAAAGGAACACGATGGGCCCTCTCGCAGGCATGAAGATCATCGAACTGGCCGGCATCGGCCCCGGCCCCATGGCGGGCATGCTGCTGGCCGACATGGGCGCCGAGGTGCTGCGCATCGAGCGCCCCGGCGACGCCGACCTCGGCGTCAAGYGCGAGCGTCGCTTCGACCTGATGCTGCGCAACCGCAAGTCGATCGCGCTCGACCTGAAGGATCCGCAGGCCGTCGCCATCGTGCTGGACCTGGCGGAGAAAGCCGACGCGCTGATCGAAGGCTTCCGCCCCGGCGTCACGGAACGCCTCGGCCTGGGACCGGCGGACTGCCTGGCGCGCAATCCGCGCCTGGTCTACGGCCGCGTCACCGGATGGGGCCAGACCGGCCCGCTGGCGCACACCGCCGGCCATGACATCAACTACATCTCGCTGACGGGCGCCCTGAACGCCATCGGCGGGCGTGGCCAGGCGCCCGCGATTCCGCCGGCCTATCTCGGCGACTTCGCCGGCGGCGCGATGTTCCTGGTCACGGGCGTGCTGGCGGCGCTGATCGAAGCCGGCAAGTCGGGACAGGGACAGGTGGTCGATGCCGCCATCGTCGATGGCACCGCGGCGCTGGGAACCGTCTTCTATGGCATGACCGCCGCCGGCCAGTGGCAACAGGCGCGCGGCACCAATGTGCTCGATTCCGGCGCGCACTACTACAACGTCTACCGCTGCAAGGACGGGCGCTGGATCTCGGTCGGGCCGATCGAGGCGCGCTTCTACCGCGACTTGCTCGAACGCATCGGCATCGACCCCGCCAGCCTGGGCGAGCAACTCGATGCGCACGGCTGGGAAGCCGCGCGCGAACGGCTGGCCGCGGTGTTCGGGACCCGCACGCGGGACGAGTGGTGCCAGATGCTGGAGGGGACCGATGCCTGCTTCGCGCCCGTGCTCGATTTCACCGAAGCGCCGCAGCACGCCCACCTGAAGGCGCGCGAGACCTTCGTCGAGGTGGATGGCATTGCCCAGCCCGCCCCGGCGCCGCGCTTCAGCCGCACGCCGAGCGCCCCGCCCACGGCCCCGCGCGCGCCGGATGCGCGCCGCTACGATGAAGTGCTGGCCGGCTGGCTGCCGCCGGCAGCGATCGAACAGGTGCAGGCGCTCGCCACCGGCACCTGAGCCGCGCACGGGGCAATGCCGGATTGCGCATTGCCCCGCCTTCGCGCATAGTTGGCCGCGCGGCGATGGTGCCGCGCCCCACCCGTCTCATCGCATGGACCTCCGACAGATCAAACAGGCGCTGGTGCTGAGCGAAACGCTCAATTTCCACCGTGCCGCCGAGCGGCTGCACATGGCGCAGCCGCCCCTGTCCACCGCCATCCGCAAGCTGGAAGAAGAACTCGGGGTGACCCTGTTCGAGCGCCTGCCATCCGGCCTGCGCCTGACACCCGTGGGTGAAACCGTGCTACGCCAGATGCGCAACACGCTCTTTTTCGCCGACGAGATTCGCCGTGCCGCCAGCGAGGGCGAGCGTGGCGAGCAGGGCAAGCTGCGCGTGGGCTTCGTCGGCTCCGCGGTGTACTCGCTGATGCCACGGCTGATCCGCACCTTCCGCCTGCGGTATCCGCGCGTCGACCTGGTGATCGAGGAATCCACCACCGTCGAGCTGCTGCGCCGGCTGGACGAACACTCGCTGGACGTGGCGCTGGTGCGCTACCCCGTCCTGGAGCGAACCGGCGCCAGCGTATTGCTGCTGCAGCCCGACCCGATGGTGCTTGCCGTCAGCGCAGACTCGCCGCTGGCCGCGTGCGAAGCGGTGAGTCTGGCGGAGCTCGGCGCCACCCCGTTTATCGTGTATTCGCGGACCTTCGTGCCGGCCATGTATTCGATGACGATGATGGCCTTCCATGAAGCGGGCATCCAGCCTCCTATCGCACAGGAGGCAGTGCAGGTGCCATCGATCCTGGCACTGGTGGAAAGCGGCCTGGGCGTGGCACTGGTTCCCGCCGCGGCAGCCAGGCAGGCCGGCGACGGAGTGAAGCTGGTTCAGCTGACCGGCATGCCGCCCAGGCTGAACCTCGGGATTGCGCTGGTGACGCTGCCGGATACCGTCAACGCCACCACGCGCAACTTCGTTGCCATTGCGCGCGAGATCATGCCCGAGCCGCCCGATGCGCATGCGCCGGGCGAGTCCTGATCCTTGCCTTTATTCCGCCTGCGGCACGATCGCGGCGCCGTAGGCCGGATCGGCGAAGAACGCATCGCCGCACTGGACAGACGCATCGAGGTTGCTGGCCGCCTGTGCCGGCAGGTCGCAGGGATTGCGCGCGGCACCGGGGTAGGCGAAGTGCCGGGCATGCCGGGTGTGACGGGCGTGCCGGGCGTGAGGGCCCGGCACCGCCCGGAGCCGGCGCTCAGCTCGCCAGGTGATACCCGCCGTTTACGCCAAGGTGCTGGCCAAGAATGTACGACGACGCGTCGGACAGCAGGAAGCAGATCGGCTGCGCCACTTCCTCGGGCTGCGCCCAGCGGCCCATCGGGATCATCGACAGGATGCCATCGCGGAAGCGGTCGCCACGAATGGTCTCGGTCATCGGCGTTTCCACCACGCCCAGGCAGACCGAATTGGTACGCACGCCGTACTTGCCCCATTCGCGCGCGGCGCTCATGGTCATGCCCAGCATGCCGGCCTTGGCGCTGGCATAGTTGATCTGGCCGATCGAGCCGCGGCGCCCGGCTTCGGACGAGATATTGACGATCGATCCCTTGACGCTCTCTCCCTTCTTGGCGCGTTCCACCAGGTGCGCGCCCACCGCCTGCAGCCACAGGAAGGAGCCGGTCAGGTGGCAGTCGATGACCTCGTTCCAGGTCGACAGCGTCATGTTCTCGATCATCGCCGCGCGCACGATGCCGGCGCAGTTGACCAGCCCGTCCACCTTGCCGAAGTGCGACAACGCGTGCTCCATCGACGACGCGACGAAGTCGGCGTCCGACACGCTGCCCGCGTAGGCAACCGTATGGTCAGGGTAGCGCGCGCTGATCTCCTGCAGCGCCTCGCGCTTCATGTCGACCAGGCCGACCTTCGCGCCAAGCTGCAGTGCCAGTTCGGCCGTGGCCTTGCCCACGCCTTGCGCGGCGCCGGTGACGATGATGACTTTCCCTTTCAGGGACATGAGATCCGACATGGTGTTCTCCTCGATTTCCAACAGGTTCAATGGTGCCGGCGGCCTTCCAGGCAGCCGAGATGGTATTGGGTGTCGCCGTGCAGCTGGTCCAGCACCAGCACGCGGCGCAGGTAGTGCCCGACGGCGTATTCCTCGGTCATGCCGATGCCGCCATGCATCTGGATGGCTTCCTGCGTGACCTGGCGTGCCGCCTGGCCGATATAGGCCTTGGCGGCATGCGCCTGCTCCGCGCCCGTGGCCAGGTCGTTGCGACCGGCCAGCGCCAGGGCCAGCGAAAGCGACAGGCTGCGGCTCTGCTCCAGCGCCACCAGCATGTCCACCGCGCGGTGCTGCAATGCCTGGTTCGAGCCGATCAGCTTGCCGAACTGCTTGCGCGTCCTGAGATAGTCGACCGTCAGCGCATACGCGCCTTGCATGGCACCGACCATTTCGGCGCAGGCAGCGTTGATGCCAGGCGCCAGTACCCGATCGATGACGGCACTGCCGGCGTCGGCGTCGAGCAGTTCGGCATGGGCGCCATCGAGCCGCACGTCGGCAGCCGGCGTGCCGTCGATCAGGCGGTAGCCGTCGCGCTGCACGCCGACGCTGTGGCCGTTCACCAGGAAGAGCCTGACTCCGCTCCCGGCCACCTGCGCGGAGACGATCAGGTAATCGCTGCCCGCGCCATGGATCACGCAGGGCTTGCTGCCGAACAGGCACCAGCCTTCCACGCCGGCGGCAGCTTGCACGGCCACGCGTCCCGGTACGGCCTCGCCGTGGGCCCACGCCACCTTCAGCTCGCCTTGGGCGATGCGGGGCAGCAGCCGGGCCTTTTGCGCACCGGACCCTGCCGCGGCAAGCGCGGCGGCCGCCATCACAGCGGTCCCGTGGTACGGCTCCAGCGACAGACAGCTTCCCAGTTCCCGCGAGACCAGCATCTGGTCGACCGCATCGCCGCCGAAGCCACCGAATTCCTCGGGAATCGCCGCACCCAGCACGCCAAGGTCCGCCAGCGAGCGCCAGGCCCGGGCGCCGTGCCCGTCATCGTGTGCCACGTACTGCTGGCGCTTTTCGAAGGAATACTCGCGGCCCAGCAGCCGCGTCAGGCTGTCCAGCAACTGCTGCTGGACGTCGTTCCGTTGCAGGTTCATCGCAGATCCAGGACAGTGGCGGAAAGAATGTTCTTCTGCACCTCGGTGCTGCCGCCGAAGATCGAGACGGCACGCGAGTACAGGAAGGACCTGGCAAGCGTGCCGGTGTCCGCGCGCAAGGCGTCGGTGCCGCTCATGAGGCAGATCACGTCGGTGATGGCCTGGAAGATCTCGCTGCCGCGCACTTTCAGCATCGGCGACAGCTTCATGTCGGCGTGGCCGCCGTGCATGCGGAACTGGGTCACCTCCAGCGCGTGCAGATCTGCCTCGATCATCGCGATACGGCCTCGCCATGGCGCCAGCATCCCGGCTGGCCGGCCTTCGGCTTGCAGGCGCGCCAGCAGGTCCCTGGCATAGGCCACGCGCTCCTTGCTGCGGCCGATGCCGGCAATATAGGCGCGCTCATGGCCGAGCAGGAACTTGGCATAGTCCCAGCCCTTGTTCTCCTCACCGACCAGGTTCCCGGCCGGCACCAGCACGTTGTCGAAGAACACTTCGTTCAGGCTGTGGCGGCCGTCGATGCTGATGATGGGCCGCACGGTGATGCCGGGCGACTTCAGGTCGACCAGGATGAAGGAGATGCCGGCCTGCGGCTTGGCGGCGTCCGGGTCGGTGCGCACCAGGCAGAAGATCCAGTCCGAGTAGTGCGCCTGGCTGGTCCAGATCTTCTGGCCATTGACCAGGTAGCCGTCCGCCGTGCGCTCGGCGCGCGTCTTCAGCGAGGCCAGGTCCGAACCGGAGCCCGGCTCCGAGAAGCCCTGGCAGACCTGGATGTCGGCGTTCAGCAGCCTGGGCAGGAAGTACTCGCGCTGCGCGTCGCTTCCGAAGTGGACCAGCACCGGGCCCAGCATGGTGATATTGAAGATATGCGGCGGCGGCACCGGTGCGCAGGCGCATTCGTCGGCGAAGATCTGCTGCTGCGCTGCGTCCCAGCCTGCACCGCCAAAGGCCGTTGGCCATGCGGGCGCGCCCCAGCCGCGCGCGTTCAGCCTGCGCTGCCACAGTTCGGTGTCCGCCTTGGAGGCGAAGCCGCCCGCCCGCAGGCGCTGGCGCATGTCGTCGGGCAGGTTCTCGGCGATAAAGTCGCGGATCTCCTGCCGGAACGCCTTGTGTTGCTCGGAATAGAGCAGGTCCATGGTTGTCCTTCGGTTGGTGGGGCTCAGCACCCCTTGAAAACAGGCGTGCGCTTGTCCGCGAAGGCGCGCAGGCCCTCCTGCATGTCGTGGGAGCGCTGGTGGTCGCGGAACTCCAGCAGTTCATGTCGCAAGGCGTCGGCCAGGGCCTTGTCGGCGGCCTCCGCCGCCACCCGCTTCATGCGCGCCAGCACCAGCGGGCTGCGGCCTGCCAGCTCTGCGGCCAGGGCCTGGGCGCACTGCGCCAGCTCGCTGTCGGCTACCACTTCATTGACCAGCCCGTGGCGCTCCATCTGCGCCGCCGTGAACGTGCGGCCCGTGAACAGCAGGTAGCGGGCCACGTTGACCGGCAGCTTGCGCGGCAACACGGCCGCGCCGCCGGCGCCGGGAAACACGCCGAAGTTGGCATGGGCGTCGCCCAGGCGCGCCGACTCGGCCGCCACCACCAGGTCGCAGGCCAGCACCAGCTCCAGCCCGCCCGCCACCGCCAGACCGTTGACCGCGGCAATGACGGGTTTCGGGAACGTGCGCAGCGTGGCAAAGAATGCCGTTGCCACGTCGATGAAGTCGGCCTCGCCGGCGGCTACCGGCGCCGACACTTCCTTCAGGTCCGCGCCGGCGCAGAAGGCACGGCCATTGGCAGTCAGTACAACCACGCGCACGGCGGGATCGTCCCGCCACAAGCGCAGTTGGGCGTCCAGCCCGCGCATCAGCTCGCGGCTCAGGCTGTTCATGGCGGCGGGCCGGTCCAGGGTCAGCCAGCCCACGGCGCCGCGAAGTTCATGCAGATGGCTCATCGGCGGGCTCCGTTCAGCACAGCTCGATCGCCACCGCCGTGGCCTCGCCACCGCCCAGGCACAGGCTGGCCATGCCGCGGCGCAGGCCGCGCTGGCGCAGCGCGTGGAGCAGCGTCACCAGCAGCCGCGCGCCGGTGGCGCCGACCGGGTGGCCCAGTGCGCAGGCGCCGCCGTTGACGTTGAGCCGGTCATGCGAAATGCCAAGTTCCTGCAGCGTGACCAGGGTCACCACGGCAAAGGCTTCGTTGACCTCGTAGAGATCGACGTCCTGCGCGCTCCAGCCGGCCTTGTCCAGCAGACGGCGCATGGCGGCGGCCGGCGCATCCACGAACTGCTGCGGCGCCTGGGCATGCGTGGCGTGGCCGACGATGCGCGCGAGCGGGGCCAGGCCCTGGCGCAGTGCATCGCTTTCGCGCATCAGCACCAGCGCGGCGGCGCCGTCGGAGATCGACGACGCGTTGCCGGCGGTCACGGTGCCTTCCTTGCGGAATACGGCCTTGAGCTTCGGCAGCCTGGCGGCGTCGCACTGGCCGGGCGTCTCGTCCCGGGTGAACAGCGTCTCGTCGCCTTTGCGCTTGAGCGTAAGCGGGGTGGTCTCGTGGTCGAACGTGCCTTCCTGCACGGCACGCTGGGAGCGCAGCAGGCTTTCACGGGCATAGGCGTCCTGCGCTTCGCGGCCAATGCCGCGCTCCTGCGCCGAGAGATCGGCGTAATAGCCCATCAGGTGGCCTTCGTAGGCATCCTCCAGGCCGTCGCAGTACATATGGTCAAGGAGCTGGCCATGTCCGAGGCGATATCCCTGGCGCCCGCGCGGCACGATATAGGGGGCGTTGGTCATGGACTCCATGCCACCCGCCACCGCCACCGAACAGGTGCCGGCCAGCAGCAGGTCGTGCGCCAGCATGACGGCCTTCATGCCCGAGCCGCACATCTTGCTGAGCGTGGTGGCCGGCGTGGAGACCGGCAGGCCCGCGCCGAGCACGGCCTGGCGCGCCGGCGCCTGGCCCAGGCCGGCGAACAGGCAGCAGCCCATCAGGGCCTCGTCGACCGAGGGCGGGTCGACGCCCGCCTCAGCCACGGCAGCGCGGATGGCCACGGCGCCCAGTTGCGGTGCCGTGTACTGCGCCAGTGCGCCGTTGAACGCCCCGATGGGCGTGCGCTTCGCGCCGACGATCACGATGGAATCAGTTTTCTGCATGTCAGGGGTTCCAGCAAATCAAGGGGTCAGGCTGCGGCAGGCGCCAGTTGCAGCCGCACGAAGTCCAGGATCTCCTGGCCGGTGCCGTTCGGCCGCGCGAACAGCGCATCGCCGAGTGCCGTGGCGCAGGCGGTTTCCGTGCCCGCGCAGGCACGCCATTCATGCAGCCGCCGCGTGAACAGGCCAAGCGCGAGTTCCTCGGTGATGCCGATGGCACCGTGCACCGCGTGCGCGATGGCGGCGACACGGGTGGCCGCCTCGCTGCAGCGCAGCTTGGCGGTGGCCGCCAGCAGCGGGCGCGGCAGGTAGCCGTCGGCGGCGCAGCCCAGGCGCGCGCCGAAGCTCGACGCGTTGGCCTGCTCGGCCAGCACGCTGAGTTCCTGCTGCATCGCCTGGAACTGCGAGATCGCGCGGCCGAACTGCTGGCGGTTGTTGACGTATTCGATGCTCATGGCCTGGATGCGCGCCATGGCGCCGGCCATGCCCGCGGCATGCACGACGTTGCAGATGGCCACCACGTCCGCCGCGCCAGCCGGCATGCGGCGGATGGCCTGTGCCGCCGACTCCCAGCGCAGCGTGGCCGATGCTTGCGCACGGTAGGCCCCGGGCGTGGCATGCGCCAGCGCGCGCGGCATCAGCAGCCACTCGCCGCGCCAGCCAACCAGCACCTGGTGCGCCAGCGCGCCACCCGGCACTTCGCGGCAGACGATGGCATCGCCCGCCAGCGCCAGCGCAGGGGCCACGGCGATGCACTCGCCCGCGCGCTCATGCCCGGCGCTTGCCAGGATGGCGCGAGCGATCGCCGTCTCGGCGAACGGATGGCTCAGGCCGGCGCGGCCGGCGGCCAGGAACAGCGGAAATGCGTCAGTCAGCGACAGGCCCGCCCCGTCCAGCTCCGCGGGCACGAGCGCGTCGGTGTAACCGAGCGCATCGATGGCGGCCCATTGCGCGTCGGCGCCCTCGCCGGACTCGCTGCGCCGCACTTGTTCGTCCGAGCACAGGCCGGTCAGCGCGCGCTCGAAGCCTTCGATCAGGGAATCAGTCATGGTGTGTGTCGTCTCAGCGAAGTCCGAGGGAGCGCGCGATGATGCCGCGCAGGATCTGGCGCGTGCCGCCGCGCAGGGAGAAGCTCGGGCAAAGCTGCGTGATATAGGCATGCGCACGCAACAGGTCTTCGGACGGATGGAAAGCGGGCATCTGCTCCATCGCTTCGCTGATCCAGCCGGGCACGGCCTGCTCGAACTCCGTGCCGAGGTCCTTGACATACGACGCATCGATCTCCGGGTTCTCGCCCTTGTCGAGCCGGTCGGCCACGGCCAGCGACATCGCCCGCAGTACCGCCATGCGGCCCGCGATACGTCCGGCGATCGCCTTGACCGAGTCCGGCACCGGCAGGCCGGATGCCTTCACCTCGGYCAGCCAGGTCTCGGCCAGCATCAGGCTGGTCAGGATGCGCTCCGGGCCGCTGCGCTCGAAGGCCAGCTCCGAGGTCACCTGCTTCCAGCCCGAGCCCTCTTCGCCCACCAGCGCATCCGCGGGCAGGTCCACGTCCTCGAACACCACCTCGCAGAAGTGGCCGTCACCGGCCAGGTCGCGGATCGGGCGCGCGGTGATGCCGGGCAGGCTCAGGTCGATCAGCACCTGCGACAGGCCCTTGTGGCGGTCGCCATGCTGGCCCGAGGTGCGCACCAGCGCGCACATGTATTGCGCGCGGTGGGCATTGGTCGTCCAGACCTTGCGGCCGTTCAGGCGCCAGCCGGTCTCGGTGCGAACCGCGCGGGTGCGCACCGAGGACAGGTCGGAGCCCGTGTCCGGCTCGCTCATGCCGATGCAGATAAAGATCTCGCCGCGGATCAGCTTCGGCAGGAAGAACTGCTTCTGCGCTTCGCTGCCGTAGCGCAGCATCAGCGGCGCGGTCTGGCGGTCGGCGAACCAGTGCGCGGATACCGGCGCGCCGGCGGCGATCAGTTCTTCCACCAGCACGAAGCGGGCAAAGGCGCTGCGGCCGGCGCCGCCGTACTCGGGCGGCAGCGCCAGGCCGATCCAGCCCTGCTCTCCGAGGGCCCGGCTGAATCTGGCGTCAAAGCCCATCCAGGTGCGCGCGCGCACGGGTGCCGGCACGTCGCGCAATGCAGCCTGCAGGAATTCGCGGATGGGTGTCCGCAGCGCCTCATCCTCGGGCGGGATGCTGACGAGCGGAAGGGAATCGTGGGTCGAGTTCAATGTAGCTCCCGGTTTGATTTCAGGGATTCACGGATGCGGCGGCCGGCGCGCCGGCGTCGGCGGCCTCCCCGGCAAGGCGCGTGGCGCCCTGGCTGGCCAGCGCGCGGATCTGTTCCTGGCTGTAGCCGGCCTCGGCAAGCACTTGCGCGCTGTGTTCGCCCAGGCGCGGCGCCTGGCGCGTGACGCGCGGCTGCGACCTGGACCATTGCGACGGGATCGCCATCGAGCGGATCGCACCTTCGCTGGGGTGCTCGACGACATCGAAGAAGCCGACCGCGTCAAGGTGCGGATCCGCCATCAGCGAATCCACCGTATGCAGCTGCATCACCGGCATGTCGGCGGCTTCCAGCACCGTGATCCACTCCGCGGTGGTCCGCGTGGGCATGACTTCCGCCACCATGCGATACAGCGCATGGATATGCTTGTTGCGCTCGACGATGGAACTGAAGCGCGGATCGCTGTCCATCAGGTCGGGCTGGCCGATCAGCGCCAGGAACTTGCGCCACTGCTTGTCGTTGTAGAGCAGCACGCACAGGTAGCCGTCCTGCGTCCGGTACGGACGGCGGTGCTCGTTGAGAATGCGCGAATAGCCGCTGGGGCCGATGGGCGGCTCGAAGGTCAGGCCGCCCATGTGGTCGCCCAGGATGAACTGCGCCATGGTTTCGAACATGGGCACGTCGATCGACTGGCCTTCGCCGGTGCGCTCGCGGTGATAAAGCCCGGCGGTGACCGCATTGACCGCCGCCAGGCCGACGATGCGGTCGGCGATCGCGCTGGGCGCGTAGCGCGGCACGTCGCTGCCGGCCAGCCTGGCCAGCGTCGGGATCGCCACCGCGCCCTGGATCAGGTCGTCGTAGGCGGACTTGGCCGCGTACGGGCCGCCCTGGCCGTAGCCGTACAGGCCCACGTACAGGATGCGCGGGTTGACCTTCGCCACTTCCTGGTAGCTCAGGTTCAGCCGTGCCATCGCCTGCGGGCGCACGTTGTAGATCAGCACGTCGGCGTCGGCGGCGATGCGCAGCAGCGCCTCGCGCCCGGCCGGCGTCTTCAGGTCCAGCACGATGCTGCGCTTGCTGCGGTTGGCATGCAGGAAGATGCCCGACATGCCGGCGTGGCGGCGCGGGCCGACGTCGCGCACGGTATCGCCGTCCGGCGGCTCGACCTTGATCACGTCGGCGCCAAGGTCGCCCAGGATCTGCGTGGCGTAGGGGCCCATCAGCACCGTCGTCATGTCGACGATGCGCACACCCTGCAACGGGCCGCTCATGCGGGGCTCCCCGCCCGCGTGGCGGCGGAAGAATGGAATGCGGTGAGAGTCATCATGCCTCCTTGGATCGTGTTGAAGGACATGCTACGGAAGCACGGACCCCGAGAAAAATACTTTGTGTATGTCGCTCAATACATGGCTTGTATCGGCACCCGCCAAGGCCGGGCGCGGTGGCAAGGCATGCTGAAATTCGCGCTCCTTGATGCTCGCGATGTCAGGCGCGGCGCCGGACGGCGCCGCCGGATAAGCGCGGGAAACGCCGCTGTCGCAGGTTCCCCGCCGTTACTGCATGTGGCCGCCAGGAGCCGTCAGAAGACGTGACGAATGCCTGTGGTCACACCGACCATGCCCTTCTGCCCGGCCATCATCGGATAGCCGTACAGGAACAGCGTCTGCGACGAATCGAAGTTCAGGCCCGCATTGCGCGAGTAGGCCACAGACACATAGACATCGGTGCGCTTGGACAGGCTGTAGTCAGCCAGGAACGAGACCTGCCACGGATTGGCCGGATTGCTGGCGGCTGCGGTCGGGCCCAGGCTGAGGCGCTTGAAGTCGGCGTAGTAGTAGGCCAGCGACAGGCCCAGTGCGCTGGTAGCCTGGTAGTTGACGCCAGTCCAGTAGTAGTCGTCGCGCGCCAGCGTATTGCCGTTGGCGAAGTCCACCTTGGCCCAGCGGTAGCCCATCATCGCCTTGAACGGGCCGGTGGCGTAGCTCACCGCACCGCCTGCCTTGCGGCTGTTGCCTTGCTGGCCGGAGGTCACCGTCGGATGCCACTGGTCATAGGCGATGGTGGCGCCGAAGCCGTTGCTCAGGTAGGTCAGCGAAGCGCCGTAGCCATTGTTGTCGCGGAACGATCCCGGGGTTTCGCCGCTGCCGCTGTTGGCCAGCGGCGTCGAGCCGATCGCCGGCACGCCTACGCCGAACGAATAGTGCGCCGCGGCCTGCAGCGGGCCGAACTGGCCGACGTACTTGACCACATTGTCTTCACGGTAGTTGGTGCCGAGCTGCCACGCCACCGGTTCATAAGTCGTGGCGAAACGCATCGGCGCGAAGTTGGCCATGCCCTCGAAGAAGGACGTGTACTGGCGGCCCAGCATCAGTTTGCCGTAAGCGCTGTTCTGCAGTCCGACGAAGGCCTGGCGTCCGAACAGCCGACCTGATTGCGCGACGCCGGTATCCGGGGCGAAGCCGTCTTCCAGCACGAATATGGCGCTATTGCCGGCACCGAGATCCTCGATACCGCGCAAGCCCCAGCGCGATGGCGAAAGGCCACCCAGCGTTGGCATCGACACACGGCTGCCGCCAGTGGTGGCAGAGACGGGTTGTCCGTTCACGACCGTAGGCTGCGCAGACGCGACGCGATTGACGTATTCGATAGAGCCGTCGATCACGCCGTACAGCGTCACGCTCGAATCCGCCCGCGCTCCCGCACTAAATCCGCCAAGGGCGCCAAGGGCCGCCAGGGCGAAAATTGTCTTCTTCATCTCTTGTCTTCTCCATATAAGTCATCTGCGCCAGACGCAAGCCTGCCGCGCCCCGTCTGGTGCGGGCCACGCCTCCTCCTGAAGCGCGGCGCACAACGGCTTGCCGTGTGCGCACTTGCAAGGAGAACACTGCAGGGACAACTAGCGCCCCCCTGTCGGGAGGCGTTGGCCCTCCCCACACCCCCCCCTCATGTCGAGGGGCGACAAAACCGGCGGGCGGAAGGCCAGGGCGCCGGCCATGGGCAAAAAAAAGCTCCGGCATCACGCCGGAGCGAACACCCCGCCACATTTGACCGTGACGGGCGTGGAGACAGCCTGGTTGCGGCGCTGCGAACCGCGCCCGCGCCGGCTTACACACCATCTCTCGCGAAACGGGCCGCCGGCAGCGGGCAGATATGCGCCGACACGGCGCGGCCTTATGGTCGGTTTGATGCGCAAGCGCCGGCCGCGCGCCCATCAGGCACGCGTATCGCGATCCCAGTCGAAGCGCGCCGGCTTGCCCTGCAGGAACGCGTCCACCGCCTCGGCGTAGTACGGCACCGCCGACGCCAGCGCCTGCGCCTGGCATTCCAGGTCGAGCAAGGTGTCGTAGGAACTTTCGAAAGTCCGGTTGAGCGCGCGCTTCATCAGCGCCAGCGCTTCCTGCGGCGCGTCCACGAAGCGCTGCGCGAACCGGCGCGCCTGCGCGTCGAGCTGGTCGGCCGGATGGACCGCATGCACGATGCCGCAGCGCTGCGCATCGGTCACTGCAAGGCGCCGCCCGGTGAACATCAGTTCCTTGGCCAGCATCATCCCCACGGCCCGCGGCAGCGCATAGAGCGAACCCATGTCGGGCAGCAATCCGACCTTGGCGAACGACATGCAGAACGAAGCGCGCTCCGACGCCAGCACGAAATCCGCCGCCAGGGCCAGCGAAAAGCCCGCGCCCGCGGCCGGCCCGTCCACCGCCGCGATCACGGGGATCTCGAGGTCGCGCAGCCGCCGCAGCCATTTGTGGATGTCCTGCAGCCGACGGCGCATCGCCTCCGGTGCGCGCGCCGAGGGGTCGGGGCTGGAGAAGATCGCCTGGATCGATTTCAGGTCCCCGCCCGCGCAGAAGCTGCCGCCGGAGCCGGTCAGGATCAGTGCGCGAATGCTGCGGTCATCCTCCACGCGGTCGAGCATGTCGTGATAATCCTGGCGCATCTGCAGCGTCAGGGCGTTGCGCGACGCCGGACGCTGGTGCGTGAATACCGCCACGCCGTCGTCAATGGCCAGGTGGCTGTGGCGCAATGGGATCTGCTGGGCCTGCATCGTCGTGTGTCCTCCGGGGAGTGGATAAGCGCGCGGCTCGCCGGCAGCGCGCGCGCGCCGTGTAGCCCATGCCAGCAGTGTGGCGCGCCGCACCGCCGCACCGCCCCCCTCATCAAAGGGGGCCAGGCGCGCGTTGCCGATGAACCGGCGCCTATGCGCGCGCATCGCCCCCAGTGGTGGGGGGCGATGCCGGAGCGGCTCCCGCTTAATGTGGAAGGCATCGGAAATGCAGGCGAGCCCCGCGGGCCGCCGATCCACTGGAGAGCCTTCATGAACTTTGCCCCCGACCCCAATCTCGATGCGTTCCGCCAGGAGGTGCGCGGCTTCCTGCGCCATCACCTGCCGGCCGACCTGCCGCGCCGCAAGGACGGCCTGCGCTCGCCACGTGCAGACGTGGTGCGCTGGCAGCGCATCCTCGCTGCCCAGGGCTGGGGTGCGCCCTACTGGGCGAACGAGCATGGCGGCACCGGCTGGAGCGTGCCGCAGCGCCTGGTATTCGACGAGGAATGCGCAGCGGCCGGCGCCCCTTCGCAGGATTCGTTCGCGCAGAAGCTGGTGGGCCCGGTGCTGAACCATTTCGCCACGCCGGAGCAGAAGGCCGAGCACCTCCCGCCGATCTTCAGCGGCGAGCGCCTCTGGTGCCAGGGCTTCTCCGAACCGGGTTCCGGCTCCGACCTGGCATCGCTGCGCACCAGCGCCGTGCGCGACGCAGAGCACTACGTGGTCAACGGCCAGAAGATCTGGACCAGCTATGCCCATCATGCGGACTGGATCTTCCTGCTGGTGCGCACCGATGCCAGCGCCAGGAAGCAGGCCGGCATCAGCTTCCTGCTGGTCGACATGAAGACGCCGGGCATCACCGTGCGTCCGATCATCAGCATCGACGGCTGCCACCACCTGAACGAGACCTTCTTCGACAACGTGCGCGTGCCGGTGAAGAACCTGGTGGGCGCCGAAGGCGAAGGCTGGAAGATCACCAAGTTCCTCCTCAACAACGAACACGCCTCCACCGCCGACCTGCCCACGCTGCGGCGCCTGCAGGGCCAGATCCGGTCGCTGTCGCACACCGCGCGGGCAGGCGGCGCGACGCTGGCCGGCCGGCACGCGTTCCTGCTGCGCCTGGCACGCTATGAGGCCGAGCTAAAAGCCATCACCATCATGGTCCAGCGCGTGGCGGCGATGGAGCAGGACCACAGCCCGGCGGCCCATGCGATGGGCTCCATGCTGAAGATCCGCGGCACCGAACTGCAGCAACGGATGAGCGAGTTCCTCGTCGAAACGCTGGGCGATCACGGTGCCGTCGCGTATCCGGGCACCCACGCCGAAGCGGATGCACGGCGGCCGCCGCTGCCCATGGCGCACACCGCGCAGGGCATGGCCGCCGAGATGTTCTTCCGCCGCGCCACCACCATCTACGGCGGCACCAGCGAAGTCCAGCGCTCCATCATCGCCAGGTCGCTGTTCAGTTTCTGACGCCGCACAAGGCAAAGGAGTCCTTCGGCATGCCGCCCGAAGGACTCCTGCGAACAGCGCGCAATGCGCTGGAAGGCCGGGAAGGCGGCCGTTGGCGGGAACGGCTATTCGGGCTGCATGCCGGCCGCTGCGATCAGTTGCTTCCACGTCCGCTGGTCCGCCACCACGGACTTGCCCAGCTCGGCCCCGGTGCCGGGGTTGGGCAGGCTGCCGCGGCTGGCATAGTGCGTCATCGCCTCCGGCGAGGCGACGAACTCCAGCGTAAGCCTGGCAAGCCTGTCCACGATCGGCGCCGGCGTGCCCGCAGGGGCGAACAGCCCGCTCCAGTTGATGCGCGACACCGCCTCCACCACCGGGCTGTTCTGCATGCCGGCTTCGGACAAGGTCGGCACATCCGGCATCAGCGTGACGCGCCGCGGACTGAGCACGGCCAGCGCACGCAGCTTGTTCGACTGGATCAGCGGCATCGCCGCCGTGAACTCGACCATGGCGAAATCCACGTTGCCGCCGATCAGGTCAGGCAACAGTGTCGCGGTCGCCTTGTAGGGCACATCCGTCGTCTTGATGCCCGCCGCCTCCGCGAACGCCGCCGCCATCAGCCGGTAGCCGGTGCTGCTGCTGGCGCCGTTGAGCTTGCCGGGCCGGGCGCGTGCCGCGTTGACGAGCTCCGTCACCGACTTGTACGGCGCACTTGCGCCCACCACCAGCGCGACCGGCAACGACGACATCCGCGCGACCGGGACAAAGTCCTTGCCGGGGTTGTACGGCAGTTGCTTGAAGAGATAGGGGTTGGCCGACATCGCGCTGGATGCGGTCAGCAGCAGCGTGTAGCCGTCCGGCGCCGCCTTGGCCACATAGTCACTGGCAATGATCATGTTGGCGCCGGGCCGGTTCTCCACCACTACGCTCTGCCCCAGCTTCTGGGCAAGGAACTTCGCCAGCAGGCGGGTGTAGTCATCGATGCCGGTGCCAGGACTCGCCACGGACACGATCTTGATGACGTGCTCGGRGTAGCGCTGTGCCTGCGCGCCGGCCGGCGTTGCGAGCGCCGCCAGCATGCCGCTGGCGGCGGCGGCCAGGATCCGGCGTCGCAGCGGTGAAATGCCATGGTGCATGGTGTCTCCTCCTCGTGTGTACTGCCCCGCGGGGCAGCGGGTCTTATAGGAAAAAACGGCGCCGCACGGGCGCCGGTTTTCATGCTGGGAGGACGCGAAGTTCCGTCCGTCAGCCCGATGCTCAGGGATACCGCCTCAAAATCGATTCCGCAATGCAGACCGGCTTGCTGCCGCCTTCGCGCTCCACGAGCATCTCCAGCTTGAGCTGCGCGCCACCGTTGTCCAGCGGGTCGAACGACACCAGCCTGAAATGCGCGCGCAGCAGGCTGCCGACCGGAACCGGCGCGGGAAATCGCACCTTGTCCAGGCCGTAGTTGACCCCGGTGCTGCTGTTCCTGATCTTGTAGGCGGTATGCGAAAACGCCGGCAGCAGGCTCAGCGTGAGGAACCCGTGCGCGATCGGCGCGCCGAACGGCCCGCTCTTGGCACGTTCGGTGTCGACGTGGATCCACTGGTGATCGCCGGTCGCATCGGCAAACAGGTTGATGCGATCCTGCTCCAGCACCAGCCATTCGCTGGTCCCGATGGATTCGCCGACCAGCGGCTTCAGGTCACTGATGTTCTCGTAGATCTTCATGCTTGCGTTTCCTCTTCGCCCAGGGATGCTTGCAGCGCGCGCGCGTTGCAAGCCTCATGCAGGTCTGCGTTGCCGAACAGCACGTCCGCCACCACAGCGCGTTTGAAGTAATGGCCCACGGTGTACTCCTCGGTCATGCCGATGCCGCCGTGCAGCTGGATGCCCTGCCCGCTGACATAGCGCGCGGCGCGGCCGATCAGGGCTTTGGCCTGCGACACCGTGCGGGCCAGCTCGGCCTCGCCGTCGTTCTCGATCGAGGCCAGCAGCGCGTACAGCATCGAGCGCGCCACTTCGAGTTCGGCTGCCATGTCCGCCATGCGGTGCTGCAGCGCCTGGAAACTGCCGATGGGCACGCCGAACTGCTTGCGCACCTTGAGGTACTCGGCCGTGATCTCGATCGTCTTCTCCATGCCGCCGATCAGCTCGGCGCACAGCGCGGCGATGCCGTGCGTGAGGCCGTGGCGCAGCGCAGCCTGTGCGCCGCCGGCGTCGCCGAGCAGCGCGTCGGCCGGGACGAACACCTGGCGGAACGTCACCTCCGCGGCCCGGCTGCCGTCATGCAGCGGCAAGGCCACCGCCTGCACGCCGGCAGCGTCGGCCGGCACCAGGAACAGGCTGCACAGCCCGACCGAGCCGGACTTGCCGGGCAGCACCGCTGACACGATAAAGGCATCGGCATCGCCGCCCCCGAGCACCAGCGTCTTGGTGCCCTGCAGGTGGTAGCCGCCGGGCGCCGGTTCGGCGCGCATCGCCACAGGTTCCGGCAGACCGCGCGACTCCGCTTCGCTGTAGGCCAGTGCGAAGCGGCGCGACCCGTCCGCCAGCGCTGGCACCAAGGCGTCCAGCTGCGCGGGGCTGGCGGCCGCCGCCAGGGTCTGTGCCGCCAGCACCGCGCTGCCGAGGTAGGGCTCCACCACCAGGCCGCGGCCTAGTTCAGTGGCGATCAGCACGGTATCGATGATCGAGCCGCCCAGCCCCCCGGCCGCCTCCGGCAGCGCCGCCGCGAGCCAGCCGTTGTCGGCAAAGGTCGCCCAGTGCCGGGCGTTGCAGGTCTCGGCGGACTTGACCCGCGCCGTGCGCGCCTCGAAGGCGTAGTCCCTGTCGACAAAGCGGCGCACGCTGTCCTGCAGCAAGCGCTGTTCGTCAGTCAAATTGAAATTCATGATCGGTCAGTGCCTTCAGAGTTGGAACATTGACTTTGCGATGATGGAACGCTGCACCTCACTGGTACCGCCATAGATCGTCGAGGCACGGCGGAAGAACATCTCGTTGGTGATGCCGCGGGCGACGTCCTGGCCCGGCAGCGGCGCCGCGGCATCCCCGTCCTGCGGCGTCGGATATGCCACGGCGCCGTGATCCCCCAGCGCTTCGGACAGGAAGCAGCTCATCTTCTGCTGCAGCTCGGTGCCGCGGATCTTCAGGATCGATCCCATCGCATGCGCGGCGGGACTGTGGTCCTCTTCGAGCGCCGCCACGCGCTGCACCAGCGTGGCAATCGCGGCAAGCTCCGCCTCGAAGCGAGCCAGCTGCAGCGCAAACTCATGGCGCTCCAGCAGCATGCTGCCGCCCGGATGGCGGTGCGTTGCCAGCGCGCGGATCTGCGTCAGGTAGCGGCGCAGCATCGGCAGGTCGGCGGCGGTGGCGTGTTCGTTGTTGAGCAGGAACTTGGTGATCTTCCAGCCTTCGCCCTCGGCGCCCACCAGGTTCTTCACCGGTACGCGCACGTTGTCGAAGAAGGTCTCGTTCAGGTGGTGGCAGCCATCGATGGTGACGATCGGGCGCACGGTGATGCCCGGCGTCTTCATGTCGACCAGCAGGAAGCTGATGCCGGCCTGCTTCCTGACCTCGGTATCGGTGCGCACCAGCAGGAAGATCCAGTCCGCGCGGTGCGCGTAGCTGGTCCAGATCTTCTGGCCGTTGACCACGTAGTGGTCGCCGTCGCGCACGGCGCTGGTGCGCAGCGATGCCAGGTCGGAGCCGGAGCCCGGCTCGGAGAAGCCCTGGCACCACTGCCGTGCGCCGCTGAAGATATGCGGCAGGTGCTCGGCCTTCTGCTCGGGCGAGCCGAAAGCGTTCAGCACCGGGCCAAGCAGCTTCTGCGCGCCGGTGTCCTGCGACGGCGCGCCGACCGCCGTGCATTCCTCGTCGAATACCAGGCGCTGCATCACGCTCCAGCCGGTGCCGCCATGCTCGGTGGCCCAGTAAGGCGCGCCCCACCCCTTCTCGTTCAGGATGCGCTGCCAGCGCGTGAGCTCCGGCTTGGGCGAGCGCGTGCCGATGCGGATGCGCCCGCTCAGTCCGGCGGGCAGGTTCTCGCGCAGGAAGGCGCGAACCCGCTCGCGGAAGGCCTCCAGGCCCAGGTCACGTTGAAAATCCATGCTTTGTCTCCTCGGACGCGGCTGGCAGGCCCGCCAGGGCGATTGCCGCCGCGTCGGCTTCAGGGCTGGTGGTCAGACCGGGTCCCAGCCGAACACATCGCGCGACAGGTCCAGCTTGAAGAACGAGCCCTCGAACATCGGGATGGCGCGCTCCACGCACGACTCCACGGTCCAGCCTTCGCTGTTGTGGGCGGTGCGGATCGGGCGCGGCTGCGAGAACAGGTAGACCTCGTTGTTGCGCACGCCGAAGATCTGGCCGGTAACCTGCTTTGCCTGATCCGTCAGCAGCGCGAGCGTGAACGGCGCGATCTTGCCGGCTTCGAGGCGCATATTGATCTTCATGCGCTCGGCCGCTTCCGGCGTGTTGGTCGGGATGCTGCCGACCATGCGCGTGAACGCGAACGGCGCGATGCAGTTCGAGCGCACATTGAACTTCTGCATGTCCACGGCGATGGACTTGGACAGGCCGACGATGCCGAGCTTGGCCGCCGCGTAGTTGGCCTGGCCGAAGTTGCCGATCAGTCCGGAGGTGGAGGTCATGTGCACGAAGGCGCCGCCCTCCTGCGCCTTGAAGTGCGGCGCGACGGCGCGCGAGACATTCCAGCTGCCCTTCAGGTGCACGCGGATCACGGCGTCGAAGTCGTCCTCGCTCATCTTGTGGAAGATGATGTCGCGCAGGTTGCCGGCATTGTTGACCACGCCGTCGACGCGGCCGTACAGGTCCAGCGCCTGTTGCACGATCTTCTGCGCCGAGGCCCAGTCGGCCACGCTGTCGGTATTGGCGGCGGCCTCGCCGCCGGCCGCGCGGATCTCGTCGACGGCCTGCTGGGCCGGTCCGGCGCTGCCGCCGGAGCCATCGATATTGACGCCGAGGTCGTTGACGATCACCCGGGCGCCCTGGCGCGCGGCTTCCTGCGCAATCCCCTTGCCTACGCCGGCACCCGCGCCGGTCACGATGATGACTTTCCCTTCGAGCAAGCTCATGTTTGATACTCCAGAATGGATCGATTTGTTCAGGCTATCGGCAGGCTGGATGGGTTGCTGCCTCGGTGAACATGATTGCGGCCGGCACGCCGGCGAGCACTCCCCAACCCGGGGGGCGCTCCAGAACGGTGCTTATGGAGCGGGATACAGCGCTGCCCCCCGCGCAATCACGCCTGCGCCGGCACCGTGGCGCTCAGGTCGCGCATGCGCGCTGCCGCCCCGCCGCGGCCGCCGACACCGAGCTTGGCGTAGATGTTCTTGAGATGCCATTTGACGGTCTCGGCCGAGACATTGAGCACCTTGGCAATCTTCTTGTTTGACATCGCCTGCGCCACCAGCACCAGGATCTCGCGCTCGCGCTCGCTCAACGCGGCCATGGGGCTCGCGGCCCCGCTGTCGGGCACCTGTTCCTGCCGCGCCGCGGCGCTGCCCGACGCCTGCTGCAGGCGCTCGACGTAGAACGCCAGCACGGGCTCGCCCACGGCGTCATGGACAAGGCGGCTGAACCGGTCGGGCGTGCCTTCCAGGACATCGAGAAGCGTCCGTGTCAGCCCGAGCCGGTGGCCTTCGCGCACGGCGTGGACGAAGTCCTGGCGCGCGGCCTGCGCCTCGCCGAGGCCCAGGCGCGCGATGGCGAGCTGCAGCCGCAGGCTGACCGCGCCCAGCGCCTGCTCGCTGCCGGCGAGCAAGAGCTGGATGCGCTCGATCGCGTTGGCATAGTCCTTGGTGTGCAGCGCCATGTCGACGCCGGCGCGCGCGGCCGCCCGCGCAGTCTGGGCCGCCCGCTCCGGGCCGGCCCCGGCATAGCGCTCCGCCAGGCCCTGGATGCACTCCAGCACCACATTGGCGCGCTCCATCTCGTCGCGCTGCAGATGGCGGCGCAGCCGCAGCACCAGCGCCTCGGCAAGCAGCCGGTCCAGGCCGTAGCGCACCGCATACGCCTCGAGCCGGTCCAGGTAAGCCAGCGCCTGCGCATGGCGGCCCGCGAGCCAGTGCGCATTGGACAGCACCAGGCAAGCGCGCAGCACGATCTCCGGCAGCGACACGCGCTCGAGCACCTCGATGCGCGGCTCGAGCAACTGGCAGGCTGCCTCGGTTTCGTTCAGCTCATACAGGGTATCGGCCAGCAGCCCGGCGGCCATGCAGGCCAGGCCAACGTAGGCGGCACCGTGGCGCTCGGCTTCTTCCATCACCTCGCGTACGATCTTGCCGGCCAGCTTGAGCTTGCCCTCGCGCGCCAGGCTGATGGCATGGATGCAGCGGCCGAGCTGGCCGCTGCGCGGCGCGCCGGTGCGCATCTCGGCTTCTTCCAGCACGCTGCGGGCCAGGCCGTAGTCGCCGCGCGCGGTGAGAAGCCATGACAACACATTGCCACGCGAATGCCAGGCAAAATCATCGATGTCGTCCGGCACGTCCCACAGGCGCGGCAGCATGGCCGTCGCCGCGTCGGTGTTATCCAGTTGCAGGGCCAGCCCAGCCCGCAACAGGCACAGCGTGTAGCACTCGCGCGCATCCAGCCGGTCCTGCTGCGATTCCATCTGGTCCAGGCTGCGCTGCAACTGGTCGAAATCCCGGGCGTAGAGCTGCAGATAGGCATTGACGACATGCAGGCCGAAACGCCCCTCCACCTGCTCCGTCGGCAGCATGCGCATCAGCCCCGCCACCTGGTGCAGCTTGCCGCGCGACAGCAGCGCGTGCGCGCAGCCTTCGACCATGCCCGCCGCCATGTCGGCGTGGCCGGCGCTGACGGCATGGAACACGGCCTCGTCCAGGTGCCCGCGGCGCTCGAACCAGCGCCATGCCGCGGCGTGCAGCGCGCGCTGCCCGGCCTCGCCGCGGCCGGCCAGGCGGTCGAGCAGCGTTTCACGCAGCAATGGATGGATGCGGTACCACGTCTCGTGGTCGGCACCGTCTTCCGAGGTGATGAACAGATGGTCGGCCACCAGCCGGCCCAGCCGGGACTGGATCTGGGCAATGCCCGCAAGGGGCCCGACAATGTCCGCGCAAAGCGGTGCGCTGAAGCGCTGGCAGATGGCCACGCTGACCAGCATGTCCAGGTCGGCCGGTGCCAGCCGCGCCAGCACCTCGCGCCCGAAATAGCCGGCAAATGCGCCGGTATCCTGCATGCGCGTCAGCGCGGACCTGCCGCCCTGCCGCGTGCGCAGGTCGACGGCAAAGAGCTGCAGCCCCGCCACCCAGCCGTCCGTGAGCGCATGCAGCGCAGCGGCATCGCTGCTGCCGATGGCGCCGAGCTGCTCGCGCAGGAAGCGTTCCGACTCGTCCTGCGTAAAGCGCAGGTCGCGCATGCCGAACTCCGCCACCGTGCCCTGCAGGCGCAGCCGCTCCATCGACAGCTCCGGCGCGCTGCGCGAGCTGAACACCAGGTGCAGCGGTGGCGGCGCATAGTCCAGGAGCCATTGCAGCGCCTGCAGCACGCGCGTGTCGGCGATCTGGTGCAGGTCATCGATCATCAGCACCAGCGCGCGCTGTCGCTGGGCCAGCGCCTGGACCAGCGTGATCACCCAGAGTTCGATGGCGGCCTCGCTGCAATCGGCGCCGACCACCTGCGCGGCGGCGGCGGCGGCGCCGGGGTCGGCTTCGCCGATGCTGGCCAGCAGGTAGTCGAAGAAACGGGCGGGCTCGTTGTCCTCCGCCGCCAGCGACAGCCAGCACACGTCATACCCGAGCGGCAGGATGGCCTTGCGCCACGCCATCAGGGTGCTGGTCTTGCCACTGCCGGCATGGCCCTGGATCACCACGCAGCGCTGGCGGCGCGCTTCAAGCAGCCGGTTCAGCAGCGCCTCGCGCGGCATGAGCTGGCGTGCGCCGCGCGGCGGCTGCACCCTGATGCTGGCAATGGGTCGCCACTCAGGCGCAGGCACCGCGGTGCCGCCCGTTCCCGGCAAGCGCTCTGCGGATGACGCATCCGCCAGCAATCCGGTCGGGCCGGCGGCGGCGGGCACGTGCCCCGCGTCAGCCGAGCCGCGGATCCATTGATACGCGGTGCCCGTGCCGGTCTGCATGGCGGACTCGATGGCCGCGAGCAGTTCGGGAATGCCGGCGGGAAAGCCGGCCGGGACGCCCCCCGGCCCCTGGCCCTGCGCATCGCGCAGGAAGCGCTGCACCAGGCGCAGCCAGCTCGCCACGCTGGGCGCGAGCTGCACGCTGATGCGCGGATGCTGCCGCAACCAATGCTGCAACGATGCATCGTAGTGGCCGGCATGGCTGACCGCCAGCACCAGCAGCCGGCATCCGGGCCCCGCCGCGGCGTCGGCCCGGTGCAGGAACGTCGGCCATGCCTCATCGCGGACGATACCTGCCGGCGCATCGGGCAGGCTGCCGTCCAGCATCGTCAGCGCCGTCATCAGCGAGACCGCGAGGCTGCGCTGATGGGCCGGCAGCGAACGCATGTGGCAAGCGCCCTGCCGCGCGGGCGGCACGGCCACATCGCTGTCGCCCGCGTCTGCGATCGACAGCACCAGCGCATGGACGTGCGGCGCGGCATGGAGGGCAATGACTTCCTGCCTCATGACGGATGGTGCCATGCCATCCCCGGCGCTGGCGTCGGGGGGAACCACGCCGCCCGGGGCGATCCGTTGCGGCGCGGCGCCGGCAAGCTCCTGCGCCGGCATGCCGTAGCCGTGACGGCTGGCGCCGGGCTTGAGGCCTGCCGCGCGCCAGTGGCGCGAGACGCTGGCCGCGCTCACGCCGAGTTCGGCGGCAAGGGTGCGGGTGCTCCAGCTGCGTGGCGCTTCTGCGTTCTCGCAATGGGTCAGCATCGCCAGGCGGGCAACATCCACCTTCACCGGCGGCGCGCCGCGCGGCAGGTCCTGCAGGATCCCGCCCAGTCCCGCCATCACAAAGCGCTCGCGCCAGCGTGCCACCTGTGCCCGGCCGACGCCGAGTTGCGGTGCAATTTCCTTGTTCTGCTCGCCATCGGCGGCCAGCAGGATGATGCGCGCGCGCTGCGCCAGCCGGGCCGGCGCGTCGGCGGCGCGGGTCAGCGCCTCGAGATCGGAGCGTTCCTGCTCCGTCAGGGTGATTCGGGGGGCAACACGCATGGACAGCCTCTGCGGATTGACGATGGCTTGGAGCCATGGAAATGCGATAGCGGTGCGTTGGCGCACCGCCGGCAGGACGCTTCGGCGCCTCAGCCCTGTGCCGCAACGGCGGCGGGCACGGGCTCCTGGTACAGCGTTTCGATCAGCGGCTTGCGGCGTTCGCGCGTGGTGGCCTGGTTGATGTAGCCCTTGTCGGCCACTTCATTGGCATCGATCGACGCCGGCTCGGCCATCAGCAGCACGCGGCGCACCTGTTGGCTGACGCCGCCACCGGCGCCGTTGCGCAAGCGCTGTTGCACGGCCTGCAGCACCAGCGGATGCGATACCAGCGCCGCGGCGCCCAGGGCGGCCAGTTCGGGTGCCAGCGCCTGGCAGGCCACCACGTTGGGCCATGCCAGCGCCGCCACGTAGCCCCGGTCATGGCCGCAGATCACCGCGTCGGTCAGCAGGGGCGCGCATTGCTCGAGCAGCGCCACGCGCACGGCGCCGGTGCGCACCCAGGTGCCGTTGACCAGCTTGAAGTCCTCCACGCAGCGCCCGGCATAGCGCAGCCCTTCGGCCGGCGCGTGCGCCACCGCCAGCCGCACGGCATCGCCCATGCAGTAGAAGCCCTCTTCGTCGAAGGCGGCTCCGGTCAGGTCCGCGCGACCGAGGTAGCCCTTGAACAGATTGCGGCCGCGCATGCGGATTTCATAGCGGCCGTCGCCGCCATCGAGCGGCACCAGCTTGACTTCGACGCCGGGCGCCGGCATGCCGAGGTTGCCGGTCTCGTCGGTCGGCCGGCTGAAGTTCAGGCCCATCGCGGTGGTCTCGGTGGCACCGAAGCCACTGGTGAACAGGATGCGCTCGCCGGTGATGCGCTCGGCCAGGCCCTGGAAGCGCGCATAGACGTCGGCCGGCAGGCTGGCGCCGCCGAAGCTGACGAACATCAGCCTCGCAAAGAAGGCGCGGGCCAGTTCGTCATCGCGCTCCAGCTCGGTCACCAGCATGGCCCATGCCGCCGGCACGGTGGCGAACATGGTCGGCGACACCTCGCGCAGGTTCTGCAGCGTGCGCGCGAACTGGCCCGCCACCGGACGCCCGTCGTCGATGTAGTAGGAAGCACCCAGCACAAAGGCACGGCCGAGGTTGCCGACACCGCCGAAGACATGGCTCCACGGCAGCCAGTCCAGCACCACCGCGCCCTGGTAGACCGGCGCGGCATGCGCGAACAGGAACTGGCCGATCAGGGCCTGGATGCTGGCGTAGGAGATCTCCACGCCCTTCGGCACACCGGTGGAACCCGAGGTGAAGAAGATGCGCGCGGTATGCTCGGGCCGCACCGCGGCATGCGCGGCCTCGAGCCGCGCCAGGCGCTGCGGCGTCAGCGCGGTTTCGCGCAGCGCCTCCCATGCCACCTGCCCCGCGGCCGCGCCCTCCACCGCGATGACCGCCCGGGCCGGCACCGCCAGCGCATCCAGCGCACGCGCAAACTGCGGCGCCGACTGCACGAAAACCGCCGCTGGCGCCAGCAGCTGGTGGATATCCCTGAGCCGCACGAAGTCCTTGCTCTGCAGCGAATACGCGGCGGAGGTCGCGGCACAAGGGATGCCGGCATATTCGGCGGCCGCGACCAGCAGCGCATGCTCGATCGAATTGCCGGAAAGGATCATCAGCGGCTGCTGGCGCGACAGGCCCATCTCCAGCAAGCCGGCCGCCACGGCCAGCATCTGCCGGTGAAAATCGCCCCAGGACAGAATGCGCCACGCGCCGGCGCTGTCGCGCTGGGCCAGCGCAGTCTGCGCGGCGCGCTGCTGCGCCCAGCCCTGCACGAAGCCGCTGAACCCCAGATGGGGGGATGGCACCGGCTCGGTGGCCGCGCGCAGCAGCAGCGTGCCGTCCGGCCGCGCCACATGGATGGCGTCGGCCGTGCGCAGCGCGGCATCACGGTAGCGAGGCGACGTAGCGGGCATGCCGTGCGTCAGGGCGGCCTCCGTGGCTGGGTGGCGATGGTTCAACATTGTCTTCAGTCTCCTCTGCTTGCGCCCTGGACCTGTCATCTCCAGGGCCGATATCGGTCAGTCGATGGTGGCGCCCGAGCGCTGGATGGTGGCCTTCCATTTGCTGCGCTCGGCCTTGACGAAGTCAGCGAACGGCTGAGCGGACATCGGCAGCGGCACGCCACCCATCTTGTGGATGGCATCGACGGCCGCCGGGTCCTGCAGCATGCGGCCGATGCCGGCCTGCCACCTGGCTACGACAGCGGCCGGCGTGCGCGCCGGGAAGAACAGGCCGATCCACGAAGTGGACTCCGCCTCGGGGTAGCCGGCCTGCGCGATGGTGGGCACCTGCGGCAGCGCCGGCAGGCGCGTGGCGCCCGTTACTGCCAGCGCGCGCAGCTTGCCGGCCTGGATCTGCGCCAGCGTGGACGCCGGATAGTCGAAGGTCATGTCGACCTGCCCGGCCAGCAGGTCATTGATGGACGGCGCGCTGCCCTTGTACGGGACATGCACAAACCTGACGCCGGCCTGCGCCTGGAACAGCTCGGCGGCCAGGTGCGTGCCGGTGCCGTTGCCGGCGGAAGACACGGTCAGCTTGCCGGGATTGGCCTTGGCAAAACCGACCAGCTCCCCGACGGACTGGTACGGCAGCCGGCTGTTCACGACCAGTACATTGGGAATGGAAACCAGCCCCTGCGCGGCGACGAAGTCCCTGGCCGGATCGAAGCGCAGCGCCTTGTACAGGTACTGGTTGCTCGCCATGGTCCCTTGCGTGCCCATCAGCACCGTGTATCCGTCCGGCTCGGCGCGCGCCGCCAGTTCGGTGGCCAGGTTGCCGCCCGCGCCGGGACGGTTGTCGACAATGACGCGGATGCCGGCATCACGCGTCATGCGCGCTGCTACCAGCCTGCCCAGCTGGTCGGTGATGCCGCCAGGCGGCCCCGGCACCACGAGCGTGACCGGCTTTTCGGGATAGGTGCCCTGCGCCTGTGCGGGCTGCGCTGCCCACGCCAGGGCGCCGGCTCCGAATGCCGCGGCACAGGTAGCGGCCAGTGTCCACTTACACAGGCGCCAGCACCGTTTTACAACGGATCTTTGCATTTCCAGTCTCCATTTCAGCGCCGGTGCTCCGGGACGGTGCCGGGCAGCCGAGGTGCGATGTGTTCTTGTCGCTCATCTTTCATCTACGAGCATTCGGAGCAATCCACCAAATGCCGTACTTAAAGATACTACGCCATTTCGTACTTATCTACCAGTGGTCGTAGAAATGACGGATATGTTCCACCTGAGCGCAGGCACGGCGCGACACGGCAGTGACCTGGTGGCGCCAAAAGCACCCCCGGAAGGGCTACGCCACCCTGTACCGCTGATAGCGGGGCTTATCCCGCGGCGCGTGGCTTATCCCGCGTCCGCCCCCCTTGGTCGAGTGGGGGCGAATGCCGGGCCGCTGCGTGACACTGTTCCGAAGATTCCGCAGCCCCCAGCCAGAAGCGGCTGCCAACGACGAGACCAGCCCATGCAGTACGACGCACCCCTCACCCCGGCCCCGCCATCCCTGCCGCAATGCCGGCCGGCGCCAGCGCGCCAGACGCCGCAGGCCCTTACGCCGATGGAGCGGCTCATGGACCTGTTGCAGGAGGTGCGCCAGTTCAGCAGCCAGCTGCAGCGCAAGGCCAGGCAATCGGCCCGCGGCGCCGGCGGGCCGGCCTATGCCGATGCATTGCACACCATGCTGTGCGACCGCATGCGCAGCGGCGATGCCCGCATGCGCATCGTCTGCTACGCGTCGGCGGCGGAACTGGGCGTGCCAGTGGAACTGCAGCCGGAACACTGCCGGCAGGCCATGAGCGGCGGCCGGGGCTTCCCCTTGCGCGTGCTGTTCTGGGCCGCGCACCGGCGCGTGCAGGCTGCCAGACGGCCGCGCCGCCATGCGGCGGCACAGCCGTGGAACTGAAGCGACCGACCGAATTGCCGCCCGCGCCGCGCGCGCGGGCATGGAGCCCGACCATGATGACCAGCACGACTGACCGGACCGCCATCCACACGCGACAGGTGACCTGCCACGGGTACGAGCGCAGCGATGGCATGCTCGAGATCGAGGCCGAACTGCGCGACCTCAGCCCCACCGGAACCGACCTGTTGTTCAAGCAGGTGCCGCCGGGCGGCGCCATCCACCATATGCGCATCGTGGTGACGATGGACCGGGCGCTGCTGATCCACGACGTGAAGGCCGTGATCGAAACCGGCCCGACCGAGTACTGCCGCGCGATCGAGTCTGCCTACGCCGGCCTGATAGGCCTGCAGATCCGCGGCGGCTTCCGCCAGCAGGCCAGGGCGATCGTGGGCGGCGTGCGCGGCTGCACCCATCTGACCGAACTGCTCGGCCCGCTGGCCACCACCGCCACGCAGACCACCATGGCCATCGGCCGCCGCGAGCGCAAAGGCCGCTGGCCGGGCGAGGGCACCGGGCCCATGCCGAAGCCCGTGCTGATCGGCAGCTGCCACACCTACCACGAGGACGGCGAGGCGGCGAAGCTGCTGTGGCCTGTGCACCGGCGCGTGCCGGCCGCGCAGGACGCCTGATCACTGGCGTCGGCAGCGCGGCGCCGCTGCCGAGGCCGCATGACGCGCATCGCGCGCTACCAGCAAGCCGGGCCGCCTCGGGCACCTGGCCGCTACGAAAACCACGGAGAAGACATGAGCTGTTTTGCAGAACGGGCCCGCGGGCCTTTGCGTACGTTGCTTGCGTTGCTCTGCCTGCCCGCGCTGCCAATGCCAGCCGCGGCGCAGGCGTATCCGGAGCGGCCGGTGCGCATCGTCTCGATCACCAGCGCCGGCACCGGCGCCGATGACTACACGCGCCTGCTGGCCAGGCACCTGGGACAGAAACTCGGGCAGAGCTTCGTGGTCGAGAACAAGCCCGGCGCGAACATGATCCTGGCCTGCGACTATGTCGCCAAGTCCGCGCCGGATGGCTACACGCTGCTGCTCTCGGCGTCCGGCGCCATGGCCGCCAACCCCTTCCTCTTCAAGCGGCTGCCCTATGACCCGCTGAAGGACTTCGTGCCGATCGCGCGCATGTCGGTGATTCCGGTCGCGCTGGTCGTGCCGGCCACCTCGCCGTACCGCACGGTGGCCGACCTGGTTGCCGCGGCCAGGGCGAAACCGGGCACGCTTAACTTCGGCACCTCGAGCACGGGCTACCGGACCATCCTCACCGCGTTCAACGACGCCGCGAAGATCCAGGCCGTGAGCGTTCCCTACAAGGCCATGAGCACGCTGCTGCCCGACCTGATGAGCGGCGTGGTCGACTACGGCGTCGTCGAGGTATCGGCCGTGGTGCCCCACGTGCAGTCGGGCAAGCTGCGCGCGCTGGCGGTCACCGCCAACGCACGCATGCCGCAGCTCAAGGACGTGCCCACCATGGCCGAGGCCGGCATGCCGGCGGCAGCGGTGAACAGCTGGACCGGCCTGTTCGCGCCGGCCGGCACGCCGCAGGCTGTCGTCGACAAGCTCGCGCGGTACACGCTGGAGTTCGTGAACTCGCCGGAGGCGCTCGCGCACTACGGCGCGCGCGGCAGCCTGGCCTTTCCCGCGAACGGCGCCGAGCTGCGCCAGACCATCGTCGCCGACCAGCAGATGTGGAAGCGCCTGATCACACTGGCCGGCATCGAGCCGGAATGACGCACGCGGCGTTTGCCGGCCGCACGCCAGCAACACCTGTCCTCCCCCCCTACTGACCCAAGGAAGCAAGCATGAGCATCAAAGGCAAGGCCTATATCGTCGGCGCCTATGAGCACCCGACCCGCAAGGCACCGGACAAGACCGTGGCCCAGCTGCACGCAGAATGCGCCAGGGGCGCGCTGGAAGACGCCGGCCTGACACTGGCCGACGTCGACGGCTACTTCTGCGCGGGCGATGCCCCGGGCCTGGGCGTGCTGAACATGGTCGACTACCTCGGCCTGAACGTGCGCCACGTGGACTCCACCGAGACCGGCGGCTCCTCTTACCTGGCGCACGTCTCGCACGCCGCGCAGGCCATCGCCATGGGCAAGTGCAACGTGGCGCTGATCACGCTGGCGGGACGCCCGCGCTCCGAAGGCTCCAGCGGCACCAAGCCGCGCAACTGGGGCGACAACCTGCCCGACCTGCCCTTCGAGGCACCGTACAGCCCGCTTACGGTCAATTCGTACGCCATGGTCGCCATGCGCCATATGTACGAGTACGGCACCACCAGCGAACAGCTGGCGTGGATCAAGGTGGCTGCTTCGCACCATGCCCAGCACAACCCCAACGCCATGCTGCGCGACGTGGTGACCGTGCAAGACGTGCTGAACTCGCCGATGATCTCGGACCCCCTGCACAAGCTGGACTGCTGCGTGGTGTCGGACGGCGGCGGCGCGCTGATCGTGGCGCGCCCGGAAATCGCGGCGAAGCTGAACCGGCCGAAGGTCAGGATCCTTGGCGCGGGCGAGCATGTGAAGGGCCAGCTGGGCGGCAAGGTCGACCTCACCTGGTCCGCGGCCCGCGCCTCCGGTGCGGCAGCCTTCGCCGAAGCCGGCGTCACGCCCGCCGACATCCAGTATGCGTCGATTTATGACAGCTTCACCATCACGGTGCTGATGCAACTCGAAGACCTGGGCTTCTGCAAGAAGGGCGAAGGCGGCAAGTTCGTCGCCGACGGCAACCTGATTTCCGGCATCGGCAAGCTGCCCTTCAACACTGACGGCGGCGGCCTGTGCAACAACCACCCGGCCAACCGCGGCGGCATCACCAAGGTGATCGAGGCCGTGCGCCAGCTGCGCGGCGAAGCCCACCCGGCCGTGCAGGTCAAGAACTGCGGACTGGCGCTGGCACAGGGCACCGGCGGCCTGCTGGGCTCGCGCCACGGCAGCGCCACCCTCATCCTGGAACGCGAATAACGCCTGACTGCAGGCATCGAGCACAGCCATGACCACACCCTACACCCCTACCCCATTCAAAGCGCCCGCCGAGCATCCCGACAACACGGAATTCTGGGCCGCCGCGCGCGAAGGCCGCCTGCTGGTGCGCCACTGCGACAGCTGCGGCAAGCCCCACTGGTACCCGCGCACGCTGTGCCCGTTCTGCCTGGGCACGACGCACTGGAAGCAGGCCAGCGGCCGCGGCACGATCTATTCGTTCAGCGTCACGCGGCGCGCCGGTCCGACGCCGTTCTGCATGGCCTACGTCGCGCTGGACGAAGGCGTCACGATGATGACGCAGATCGTCGATTGCGATCTCGACACGGTCCGGATCGGCCAGAAGGTGCAGCTGCGCTTCTCGCCGTCGGACGGCGGCGCGCCGCTGCCGACCTTCACGCTTGCCTGATCCGGCCAGCGGTTCCTGCCTCCTGCCCACAACCCTGCCAGCCTGATCCATGAATACGACTGCCTCCCTGGAACGACTGTTGAACCCGCGTTCGGTCGCCATCATCGGCGCCTCGGACGATCCATTGCGAATCGGCGGCCGGCCGATCGCCTCCATGCGCAAGCTTGGCTATGCGGGACGCATCCTGCCGGTCAACCCCAATCGCCGTGAAGTGCAGGGCCTGCAGGCCTGGCCCTCGGTCGCGGCCTTGCCGGAAGTCCCTGACGTGGCCATCGTGGCCGTCCCCTCCGGCCAGGTGCTGGAAGTGCTGAACGCACTGGGCGAACGCGGCGTGCCCGCGGCCATCCTGTTCAGCGCCGGCTTTGCCGAAGTCGGCGGCGACGGCGTGGCCATGCAGGCCGAGCTGGTGGCCGCGGCACGACGCACCGGCATGCGCCTGCTCGGGCCGAATTCGCTCGGCCTCGTCAACCTGCATACCGGCTTTGTCGGCAGCTTCTCCTCACTGGCTGGCATCGACGACGTGCGCGCCGGCCGGGTCGGTATCGTCAGCCAGTCCGGCGCGTACGGCAGCCACCTGGTATCAGCCATGGTGGATTCGGATGTCGGCCTGTCGAACATCGTCATGACCGGCAATGAGGCCGACCTGACGCTCGGCGAGATCGTCAGGCTGATGGTGGACGATCCCAACACCGATGTGATCGCCCTCTACTCCGAAGGCATCAACGATGGCGACGGCCTTGTCGACGCGCTGAAGGCCGCGCGCGCCGCGCGCAAGCCGGTGGTGATGATGAAGGTCGGCCGCAGCGAGGTGGGTGGCGCCGCGGCACAGTCGCACACCGCGTCGATCGCCGGCAACGATGCGGTGGTCGATGCCGTGCTGCAAGAGCTCGGCGTGGTGCGCGCCTACACCACCGAAGCAATGCTCGACATTGTCCGGCTGGCCACGCGCAGCGTGTTCCCGGCCGACAACACGCTGGGCGTGATCACCGTCAGCGGTGGCGCCGGCGTGATCGTGTCGGACGCCGCCGAGGAATACGGCGTGCCGATGCCAGAAATGCCCGCCTCCGCGCAGGCCGCGCTGCTCAAGCGGCTGCCCATCTGCGCCCCGCGCAATCCGGTTGACACCACGGCGCAGTTCATCAACGACCCGACGCTGGTGCAGCCGTTCATGGACATGATGCTCACCGAAGGCGGCTATCGCACGGTGCTGGGCTTCTTCAGCTATGCCGGCACCACGGGCCAGGTGGCGCCGGTGCTGCGCGAGCAGCTCGCACGGGTGCGCGCCGCTTATCCGGACCGGCTTTATGTGCTGGTGCTGCGCGGCCCGCGCGAGGTACTGCGCAACTACGAGGCCGAGGGCTTTACGGTGTTCGAGGACCCGACCCGCGCCGTCGCCGCGATCGCCGCCATGGGCCGTTTCGGCCGCGCCTTCGCCATGCAGCCGCTGGCGCCCGCGCCGCAGGTCGGACCGGTGGCCCTGCCGGCGCAGACGCCCAGCGAGGCGCAGGGCAAGAAGCTGCTGGCCGAAGCCGGCATCGCCAGCGCGCCGGAGAGCGCCTGCAGCGCGGTCGAGACCGCCGTGCTGGCGGCGCGCGAGATCGGCTACCCGGTGGTGATGAAGATCCTGTCCCCGGACATCCTGCACAAGTCCGAGATCGGCGGCGTGCTGCTGAACGTGAGCGACGAGGCAGCCGTGCGCAGTGGCTTTGCCACGCTGATGGAACGCGCCGCCAAGGCCGCGCCCGAAGCGCGCATCGAAGGCGTGCTGGTGGCAAAGCAGCTGGGCGGCGGCGTCGAATGCATCATGGGGATCAACCGCGACCCGGTGTTCGGCCCGATCGCCATGTTCGGTCTCGGTGGCGTATTCGTGGAGGTGCTCAAGGACGTGGTGTTCCACCGCTGCCCCTTCGGCGAGGACGTGGCCGAAACCATGATCCGTTCGATCAAGGGCGCGCCGCTGCTGTTGGGCGCGCGGGGCCGGCCGGTCGCGGATATCCCGGCGCTGGCGCGCACGCTCTCGCGCCTGTCGGCCTTCGCCGTGGCCGCGGGGCCGCGCCTGCAATCGATCGACCTGAACCCGGTCTTCGCGATGCCGCAGGGCGAGGGCGCGTACGCCGCCGACGCGGTCGTTGAAATCAATACGGACGCGGCCTGATGCGTGGGGGAAGGGCCGCCCTGGCGGCCCTTCCCCGTTTTTTTCCAGAGGATCTTCAGACATGAACCTTCAGAACAAGATCGCTATCGTCACCGGTGCCGCTTCCGGCCTGGGATTCGCGACATGCGAGGCACTGGCCGCGGCCGGCGCCACGGTGGTGGGCTTCGACCGCGATGCCGCCCGGCTCGCCGAGGCAATGGGCCCGGCGATGACGGCCATCGCCGTGGATGTTTCCGACGAGGCCAGCGTCAAGGCCGGCGTGCAAGCCGCGCTGCAAGCGCACGGCGCAGTCCATGTCGCCGTCAACTGCGCGGGCGTGCTGGGCCCGAGCAAGACGCTGTCCAAAGGGCAGCTCTTTCCGATGGACCTGTGGAACCAGGTGCTCGGCGTCAACCTCACCGGCACGTTCAACGTGATTCGCCATGCGGCGCTGGCGATGAGTGCCAATACCCCGGATGAAGGCGGCGAGCGCGGCGTGATCGTCAATACCGCGTCGATGGCGGCCAGGATCGGCCAGATGGGACAGGCCGCATACAGCGCCAGCAAGGCGGGCGTGGTCGGCATGACGCTGCCGATCGCGCGCGACCTGGCCGAACACGGCATACGCGTGATGTCGATCGCGCCCGGGCTGTTCGAATCCGGCATGTCGGCCGCCATGCCGCAGAAGGTGGCCGACGGCTTGCTGGAGAAGATGCTGTTCCCGCGCCGCATGGGCAAGGCCGCCGAGTTCGCCGGACTGGTGCGGCACATCGTCGAGAACCGCTATCTCAACGCCAGCACCATCGAGATCGACTGCGGCTCGCGCTGATCCGGCGCCGCCGGTCCCTTGCCCTGGTCAGCCCGCCTGCCGGAGACGATCCCGATACCGGTTGGGCGTGACGCCCTTCCAGCGCCGGCAGGCGCGGATGAAATTCGAGACCTCGCCATAGCCGAGCGCTTCGGCCACCTGCTCCAGCGTCAGGCCGCTGGCGAGCAACTCCTCGGCCAGTGCTTCGCGCACTTCTTCCTGCAGCTGGCGGAAGCTGGTGCCCTCCTCCACCAGGCGGCGGCGCAATGTGCGGGAGGTCATATGCAGTTCTCCGGCTAGCGTCTCCATGTCCAGCCACTGGCCCGGCCGGGCCACCATGCGGTCGCGCAGCTTGCCCGCAAGGCCATCGCGCGCCTGCCGGCGGGCGAGCATCGCCTGGCATTGCGCTTCGCACTGGCTCGCCACCTCGGCGCTGGCGCCCGGCAGCGGATGGTCAAGATAGCCGGATGCGTCCTTGACGATGCGGTTCTCCGCAGCCGCGAAGCGCGGCATGATGCCGAACAGCGCCAGGTAGGGGCGAGCATCGGCAGGCTCCGGCATGCGCAGGCTGACGCTCTGCACGGGCAACGTGGTGTGGATCAGGTCGCGCATGATGCTCGTCATGCTCGCGCAGTCGCGCTCGACGATAAACGTGCGCACGTCTTCCGGCACCTTGCTGTCGTCGAGGGTGGAAACCAGCGTGTCCCCCACCACTTCGGTGTGGATATCGGGAAACGGATACGAGAGATCGAGATAGCGCACCGCCATGCCGATGGCATGGCGCAGCGTGGCGCAACTCAGCAGCGCAAACCCCCAGATGCCATAGGTCGCCAGCCGGTAGCGCAGGCCAGCATCGATGCCCAGGCCCGGGGCATGTCCCAGCGCATTCACAAGGTTGCGTATCAGCCGCAACTCCTGCTCCGCTTCCACCACGGCGCCCGGGTTGGCCAGTTGCTGCCAGTTCAGGCCGGTCCCTTGCAGGCAGCGATCCCCCGACAAGCCATGGTCGAGCCCGAACTGCAGCAGCAGCTGCACGCTCGGTCCATTGTGACGGGGAACATGCCTGACGGTACGCATCGGCGCGAAGGAATTGGGTTGTCCGGAAATGATAACTATCTGTCCGAATATGCCATAACACCGACGCGCGCGCCCACTTAGCATTACTACCCATCGAGTGGCGTATCAACGCCCGAAAGACAAGAACCAGGAGACAACCCCCGTCGTCGCGGCTACCGCAGCGACACCCACCGTCCGGCAGCGCCGGACCGGTTCACTGCGCCAGCACGCGGCGCGGCATTGGTGCTCATCCATCGCACCAGGCGCGCCAAATCCCACCTTTGACAGACAAGGACATATCGACCATGCGAATGCAGGACAAGATCGCACTCGTCACCGGCGGCGCCTCGGGCATGGGCCTCGCCTTCTCGCGACGACTGGCCCGGGAAGGCGCCCGGGTCTTCTTCACCGATATCAACGAGACCGGCGGCCGGCAGGCCGAAGCGGAACTGAGGCAGGCAGGACTGCAAGCTGCTTTCCTGCGGCACGATGTCGCGCAGGAAGCCGACTGGCTGCGCGTGCTGGACCATATCCGCGTGGCCGAAGGCCGGCTGGACGTGCTGGTGAACAATGCCGGCATTGCCATCTCCCAGACCATTGAAACCTGCACGCTCGAAGACTTCGACAAGATCCTCAACGTCAATCTCAAGAGCGTCTTCCTGGGCTGCAAGCATGGGCTCGCGCTGATGAAGGCAAAGGGCGGCTCGATCATCAACGTGTCGTCGATCACTGCGATCTGCGGCGAGCCGATGGCGCCCGCCTACAGTGCGTCCAAGGCAGGCGTTCGCTTTCTGTCGAAGTCCGTGGCGCTGCACTGCGCCGAAAAAGGCTATGCCATCCGCGTCAACAGCCTGCATCCCGGCTACATCGATACGCCGCTGCTCGCCAGCGGCAACACCGGCAGCCTGAGCGAAGCCGAGCTGATGGCCTCGCGCATGCGCATCGGCGGCGAGATCCCGCTCAAGCGCCGCGGCACGCCCGACGAAGTCGCGGGCGCCGTCCTGTACCTGGCCAGCGATGACTCCGCCTATGTCACCGGCACCGAACTGGTGGTCGACGGTGGCTATGCCTGCCATTGACTGCCATCGACCTTTGCTCTGCGCACCAATTTCTGATCCAGGAGACCCTGACCATGGCACTTCCCGAAACCATCACCCATCAGGACAAGCTCCTGTACGTCGACACCACCGCGCACCCCTTCCTGAAGGCCTTCGGCGGCCATGAAGGCATCGAGATCTTCCCGCTGTTCCTGGACCCTTGCAACGGCGTATGGATCATCCGCGCCCGCTTCGCGCCCGGGCTGACGCTGCCGCTGCACTTCCACACCGGCGTGGTTCACTTCTACACCATGAGCGGCAGCTGGTACTACACCGAGTACCCCGACCAGAAGCAAACCGCCGGCTGCTATCTGTATGAACCGGGTGGCTCGATCCACCAGTTCAACACGCCGGCCGACAACGACGGCCCGACCGACGTGATCTTCCAGGTCATTGGCGCAAACGTGAACTTCATGCCGGACGGCTCCTTCATCAGCCTGTCGGATGCCGGCCAGATCAAGGCCTGGGTGGACCAGGCCATCCGTGCGCAGGACAACGGCATGAAATACATCTCGGGCGGCCTGCCGGGCCTTTCCGCCTGACGAATCGCTTCGGAGAATGCACAGATGCTACGCACGATGGGCTTTCCCGGCCAGTACGTGCAGGGCCCCGGCGCCCTGCGGCAACTGGGCGCCCTGCGCGGCAGGATGGGCTGGAAGCGGCCGGTGGCATTGCGCCAAGCCTGACCCTCACCTTCACCGGGAAGAATCATGACCGAACGAATGAAACGCGCGCTGGCCGCGATCGCGACGGGACTGGCCGTTGCCGTTGCCAGCCCGTTTGCCGCCGCGGCCCAGGGCAGCAGGCCGAACATCCTCGTCATCTGGGGCGATGACATYGGCTGGCAGAACATCAGCGCTTATGGCATGGGCACCATGGGGTACACCACGCCGAACATCGACAGCATCGGCATGGCCGGCATCCGCTTTACCGACCACTATGCGCAGCCGTCCTGCACGGCGGGGCGCGCGGCGTTCATCACCGGGCAATACCCGATCCGCTCCGGCATGACCACGGTCGGCCAGCCGGGCGACAAGCTCGGCCTGAAAGCTGAATCGCCCAGCCTGGCCGAGGTGCTCAAGCGCCTTGGCTACCGTACCGGACACTTCGGCAAGAGCCATCTGGGCGACCACAACGAGAACCTGCCGACGGCGCATGGCTTCGATGAATTCTTCGGCAACCTGTATCACCTCAACGTCGAAGAACAGCCGGAGTACCACGACTACAAGCACTACGCGAGCGACTATCCGGGCGGGCCCAAGGCATTCGCGCAGAGGTTCGCGCCGCGCGGCGTGCTCCACGCCTTCGCCACGGACAGCGACGACGCCAGCACGGATCCGCGCTTCGGGCGCGTAGGCCGGCAGAAGATCGAGGACACCGGCCCGCTCACCATGAAGCGGATGGAGGACTTCGATGCGGAGGAAGTCATTCCAAAGGCCATCGACTTCATGCAGAAGTCAAAACAGGAAGACAAGCCGTTCTTCGTCTGGCTCAACACCAGCCGCATGCATCTGTACACCCACCTCAACGACAAGTGGCGTTACGCGGCAGCCAGGTACACGCATGAAGATGACCTGCACGGCGGCGGCATGCTCCAGCACGATCACGATATCAGCCTCGTACTGGACTATCTCAAGCGCAGCGGCCTGGACAACAACACCATCGTCTGGTACTCGACCGACAATGGCCCGGAGCACTCGTCGTGGCCGCATGGCGCGACTACGCCCTTCCGTGGCGAGAAGATGACGACCTACGAAGGCGGCGTCCGGGTGGTGTCCATGCTGCGCTGGCCGGGCGTCATCAAGCCGGGCCAGATCAAGAACGGCATCCAGGCGCATCAGGACATGTTCACCAGCTTCGCGGCCGTAGCCGGCGCTCCCGACGTGGCGGAGCAGATGCAGCGCGAGAAGAAGCAGTACATCGACGGGATCAACAACGTCGACTACTGGACCGGCAAGTCGCAGGAAAGCGCGCGGCGGGACTTTCTCTACTACTACGAGAGCAAGCTGGCGGCGGTGCGCATGGGCCCGTGGAAGTTCCACTTCTCGGTGAAGGAGGATTACTACAGCGACCTGCGTCCCCGCACCATCACCATGCTGTTCAACCTGCGCAGCGACCCGTTCGAAAGCTATGACAGCAAGGATTCCTACGGTCATCTGGTGCAGAAGGCAGCGTGGATGGCGGGCCCGCTGGGCGAATTGATCGGGAACCACCTGCAAACGCTGGGGGAATATCCGCCGGTGCAAGCGGCCAAGTCGTTTGACCGCTCGAACATGGTGCAGGACTTCCTGCAGCAGAAGCGGCAGCAGGCTGCCGGGCGGCAATAGGAGTCTCCGATGGAACGCAGCGGGCAGCTCGGGGCACGAGCGGTGAAGACATCGGGAGGCGGCCGGCTGGCCACGCGGCGCCACGGCCGCGCAATCATGCTGGCCTTCGTGGCATGCGTTGCCGCCGCCACCGGCGGCGGCCTTGCCTGGTGGCAGGCACGCACCCATGCACCGGGCGCCGTCGTCGCCAGGCCTGGAGATGGCGTTAGCGGGCCGCGGGGCATGGTCCACATCCCCGGCGGCGAATTCCTGATGGGCAGCGACAGCAAGATGGCCCAGGACAACGAGAAGCCCGCGCACAAGGTGCGCGTCCATGGCTTCTGGATGGACCAGCATCACGTCACCAATGCCGAGTTCCGCAAATTCGTCGCGGCCACCGGTTACGTCACCACTGCGGAAAAGACCCCTGAATGGGACACCCTGAAGGTCCAACTGCCGCCGGGCACGCCGCGCCCGCCCGCCAGCGCGATGGTGCCGGGCGGCATGGTGTTCGTGGGCACATCGCGGCCGGTGCCGCTGCAGGACTATTCACGCTGGTGGCGCTACGTTGCGGGCGCCGACTGGCGCCATCCGGGCGGGCCCGGCACGTCGATCGATGGCAAGGACGACCACCCGGTGGTGCAGGTCTCCTATGAAGACGCGCAGGCCTATGCCCGATGGGCCGGCAAGCGCCTGCCGACGGAAGCGGAGTGGGAGTTCGCGGCACGCGGCGGCCTGGCGCAGGCGACCTATGCGTGGGGCGAGAAGTTCGCCCCCGACGGCAAGCAGATGGCCAACGCCTGGCAGGGGCAGCAGGCGCAGCCCTTTCCCGTGGTGAGTCCCAAGGCGGGCGGCGCGCCGGGCACGAGCCCGGTCGGCACCTTCCCGGCCAACGGCTACGGCCTGCATGACATGACCGGCAATGCCTGGCAGTGGGTAACGGATTGGTACCGGCCCGACCAGTTTCAGCGCGAAGCCGCTCTCGGCCGGCTGATCGAGAATCCCGCGGGTCCCGTGGCCTCCTGGGATCCGGGCGAGCCCGGCGTTCCCGTCAACGCGCCGAAGCGCGTCACGCGCGGCGGCTCCTTCCTCTGCAACGAGGACTACTGCCTGAGCTATCGCCCCAGTGCCCGACGCGGCACCGACCCTGACAGCGGCATGTCTCACCTCGGTTTCCGGCTGGTCATGGACGACAGTCGCTGGGATGCGAAGCAGCGCGATCGCTAGCCTCAGCCTCCTGATCGGGACGCTCTCCACAACCGGCTCTTCGCCGCCCCGAAGCGGTCCCTGTACAAGCCAGGCACAACAACAGCGTAGACCAACGCCAATGCAACGCCCCTCTGGGAGGAGACACGATGACAGATGCCAAAAAGACCATTGACGTAAAGCAGTTCATCGACGGACAGCGGTTCTCGCCATATCAATGGCTGATCCTGGTCGTCTGCTTCCTGACCATTGCCATCGACACCTACGATGCCTTCGCCGTCGGCTTCGTTGTCCCGGTGCTGATGCAGGCATGGCACCTGGACAAGGCGGTCTTCGGGCCCGTCATGAGCGCATCGATCCTCGGCATGGCGATCGGCGCCCTGCTGGCCGGCCCTCTCTTCGACCGCACCACGCCGAAGACCGTGATGGTTGCCTCCATGATCCTGTTCGGCCTGTGCAGCTTCGGCAGCATGTTTGCCGAAACGCCGCTTTCGCTGGGTATCTGGCGATTTCTCACCGGCCTTGGCATCGGCGCGGCGGTGCCGGGAGCCACGACACTCGTCTACGAGTACGCACCGGCAAGGCGCAGCGCGCTACTCGTCAATACCATGGGCTGCGGAGGAATGATCGGCGCGGCGGCGTGCGGCATGACCGCCGGGCTGCTGATTCCGGCCTACGGCTGGAAGAGCCTGTTCGTGGTGGGTGCGTTCATGCCGATCGCCCTGGCGATTGTCGTGCATTTCACGGTGCCGGAGCCGCTGCGTTTCATGGTGCTGCGCCAGTGGCCGGCCGAACGGATTGCCGCCGTGCTTCGCCGCATCGCCCCGGCGCATGACTTCGAAGGCGCGCGCTTTGCCTTTTCCGAAGATCAGCCCAAGGGCCCCGGATCGGGGATGGCCGTCATGCTGTCGAAGCCGCTGCGCGCGGGAACGCTGGCGCTGTGGCTGACCTACTTCGCCGGCACGTTCGCCTACTACCTGCTGATGGGCTGGATGCCCACGCTGATCCAGGAGTCAGGCGCGACCTTGCGGCAGGCGACGATCGCGACCAGCCTGTTGGCCCTGGGCGGCATCATTGGCGCCTTCCTTGTCGGCTGGCTGATGGACCGCTTCGAGCGCAACAGCGTCGTGGCGCTGGCATTTGCCCTGGGCGGCGCCTCGGTCTGGCTGATCGGGCAACAGGCCGGCAGCCCGATCTGGCTCGCCGCCAGCATCCTGCTTGCCGGCGTGGGCCTGAATGGCGCGATATTCTCGATGGGCGGCCTCGCTGCAGCGTTCTACCCGACGCATGGCCGCTCGGCAGGCATCGCATGGATGTACGGCATCGGCCGCATTGGCGGCATCCTCGGGCCAATCACCGGCGCTGTCATGCTGCGCGCGGGGGGCGCCGACGTGTTCTTCACGATCGTGGCGGCCACCATCCTCTTCCCTGTGCTGGCGCTTTGGTTCAAGCGCAGGGCAACATCAGGCGCAGGCGAGATCGCAGCCTCTGTCCGTGACGGGGTCGGAAGCAGCCGCTTGCGCTGACAATTCGACCAACCCCTGCCCGCCATCGCTGCCGTTCGGACTTGCCAGGCCGAACGGCAGCATTGGGGCGCAACGCGCGCGGCTTCGGGTCCATCTTCCGTCCCGCGGTCAAAACCTGTGCCGGACAGCTACAGCCACGCCGTACCTGCCCTTCTGCCCTGCGCTCGGCAAGTAGCCGGCGGCAAAGCCGTTGGGCGAGGAATCGAAATTCAGCCCGGCGCTTCTTTTTCGATAGTCCCCGAAGAACCCGGTTTCACTCCCACTCGATCGTCGCAGGCGGCTTGCCCGACACGTCATACACCACCCGGTTCAGCCCCCGCACCTCGTTGATGATCCGGTTCGAGCAGCGGCCCAGCAGCGCGTACGGCAGGTGCGCCCAGTGCGCCGTCATGAAGTCGGTGGTCTGTACCGCGCGCAGCGCGACGACGTAGTCGTAGGTGCGGCCGTCGCCCATCACGCCGACGGACTTGACCGGCAGGAACACGGCGAAGGCCTGGCTGGTCAGGTCATACCAGCTCTTGCCCACTTGCGCGGGTTCGCACAGGCCGGCGGCGGCGTCCTTCTCGGTGGCCAGCGTGCCGCGCAGTTCTTCGATGAAGATGGCATCGGCGCGGCGCAGCAGTTCGGCGTAGTCGCGCTTGACCTCGCCCAGGATACGCACGCCCAGGCCCGGGCCCGGGAACGGGTGGCGGTAGACCATTTCGGGCGGCAGGCCGAGTTCCACGCCGAGTTCCCGCACTTCGTCCTTGAACAGGTCGCGCAGCGGTTCGAGCAGCTTGAGGCCCAGCGTTTCCGGCAGGCCGCCCACATTGTGGTGGCTCTTGATGGTGGTGGCTTTCTTGGTCTTGGTGCCGCCGGACTCGACCACGTCGGGGTAGATGGTGCCTTGCGCCAGCCACTTGGCCTTGCTTAGCTTCTTGGCTTCGGCCTGGAACACTTCGACGAACTCGCGGCCGATGATCTTGCGCTTGGCTTCCGGATCGGTCACGCCGGCGAGGTGGCCGAGGAACTGCTCGGCGGCGTCGATGTGCACGACCTTGGCATGCAAGCGGCCGGCGAACATTTCCATCACCATCTTGCCTTCGTTCAGGCGCAGCAGGCCGTKRTCGACGAAYACGCAGGTSAGCTGRTCGCCGATGGCGCGATGGATCAGCGCCGCGGCCACCGACGAATCGACGCCGCCGGACAGGCCGAGGATCACTTCTTCGTCGCCGACCTGCTCGCGGATCCGGTTGACGGCTTCAGCGATGTGGTCGCGCATGACCCAGTCGGGCCTGGCGGCGGCGATCTTCTGCACGAAGCGGTCGAGGATGTCGCGGCCCTTGGCGGTATGCGTGACTTCCGGGTGGAACTGCACGGCGTAGTAGCCGCGCGCCTCGTCGGCCATGCCGGCGATCGGGCAGCTCGGCGTGGATGCCATCAGCTTGAAGCCCGGCGGCAGCTCGGCGACCTTGTCGCCATGGCTCATCCAGACCTTGAGCATGCCGTGGCCTTCGGGCGTGGAGAAATCCTCCAGGTCCTTGAGCAGCGCGGTGTGGCCATGCGCACGCACTTCGGCGTAGCCGAATTCGCGGTGATCGCTCCACTCCACCTTGCCGCCGAGCTGCACGGCCATGGTCTGCATGCCGTAGCAGATGCCCAGCACCGGCACGCCGAGGTCCCACACGGCCTGCGGCGCGCGCAGCTGATGGTCTTCGTAGGTGCTGGCGTGGCTGCCGGACAGGATGATGGCCTTGGGCGCGAACTCGCGCACGAATTCTTCCGACACGTCGTTCGGGTGGATCTCGCAGTAGACGTGCGCTTCGCGCACGCGGCGGGCGATCAGCTGCGTTACCTGCGAGCCGAAATCAAGGATGAGGATTTTGTCGTGCATGATGGGCGGATGACGTGTCGTCCGGCGCGGGGTCGGGCATCACTTCCGTGCCCGGGCCATAGCCGGGCGGTGGCGTGAAACCAGGCTCGCGCCGGTATTCGGGTGATTGCGGCCGGCCTGCCACGGGGGGCGCGCCGGCATCCTTGTCTTGCGAATCTTTCTGCAGTTCGCGCTGCGCGCGCAGTTCACGCTCGCGCACGCGCACGCGCTTGGCCGCCGGCAACTGCACGGCCGCGAAAAATGCCAGCACCGCGGCCAGCACCGGCAGCCAGATCTTGCCCGCGCCCTGCACCGGCAGGTCGAGCATGAGCATCCAGGCCACGATCAGCACCGCGCTGACCAGGTTGACCTGGCCCACCGTGCGTGCCACCGCCACCGTGAGCTGCCCGTTGATGGTGGCCTGCCACAGCAGCAAGGCCAGGCCGATCAGCGCCACGCCGAGCAACTGCCCGTAGAGGGGGGGCTGGGGCTGCGGCAACTGCAGCGCGCTGTAGAGCGTCGTGAAAGGCGAAAGCAGCAGGACGATGCCGAGCAGCAGATCCAGCAAGGCATCGAGAAACAGCACAGCTCGCAGCAGAACTTTCATGAAATCTCCTCCGGTCAGGCGTAAGGCCCGGCCTGGGGGCGCGGCCGGCTCGGCCCGGCAGAAAGCTGTACCGGGCCGTGTGACTGGCGGGGCATCGCGCCCCGCGCAGCCACTGGGTCAAAGCGACTTAGTCGATGTAGTAGTTCGGCGCTTCCTTGGTGATCTGCACATCGTGCACATGCGACTCGCGCATGCCCGCGGCCGTGATCTGCACGAACTCCGAGGTCTCGTGCCAGCTGGCGATGGAGCTGCTGCCGCAATAACCCATGGAAGCACGCACGCCACCGCACAGCTGGTGGATGATCGCCGTGACCGCACCCTTGTAGGGCACGCGGCCTTCGATCCCTTCGGGGACCAGCTTGTCGACGTTGGCGGTATTGTCTTCCTGGAAGTAGCGATCGGCCGCGCCGTCCTTCATCGCGCCCACCGAGCCCATGCCGCGGTAGCTCTTGAACGAGCGGCCCTGGTACAGGAACACTTCGCCCGGCGCTTCTTCGGTGCCGGAGAACATGCCGCCCATCATGACCACGTGCGCGCCGGCTGCCAGCGCCTTGGCGACGTCGCCCGAGTAGCGGATGCCGCCATCGGCCACCAGCGGCACGCCGGTGCCCTTGAGGGCTTCGGCCACGTTGGACACCGCGGTGATCTGCGGCACGCCTACGCCCGCCACGATGCGGGTGGTGCAGATCGAGCCCGGGCCGATGCCGACCTTGACGCCGTCGGCGCCATGATCGACCAGCGCGCGCGCGGCGGCGCCGGTGGCGATATTGCCGCCGATCACCTGCACCTGCGGATAGTTCTGCTTGACCCAGCGCACGCGGTCCAGCACGCCCTGGCTGTGGCCATGCGCGGTGTCGACCACGATCACGTCCACGCCGGCCTTGACCAGCAGGTCCACGCGCTCGTCATTGTCCGGGCCCACGCCGACCGCCGCGCCAACGCGCAGCTGGCCGCGGTCGTCCTTGCTGGCCAGCGGGTGCTCCACGGCCTTCTGGATGTCCTTCACGGTGATCAGGCCGCGCAGCTCGAAAGCCYGGTTGACCACCAGCACGCGCTCGAGGCGGTGGCGGTTCATCAGGCGCTTGGCGTCCTCCAGCGAGGCGTCCTCGCCCACCGTCACCAGCTTTTCGCGCGGCGTCATCTTGGCGCGCGCGGGGGCTTCCAGGTCTTCCTCGAAGCGCAGGTCGCGGTTGGTGATGATGCCGACCACGGTCTTGCCTTCCAGCACGGGGAAACCGGAAATACCGTGTTGATGTGACAGCGCAATCACATCCCGGATCTTCATGTCCGGAGGGATGGTGATCGGATCACGCAGCACGCCGGATTCGTAGCGCTTCACGCGCGCGATTTCGCGAGCCTGGTCGGCCGGCTTCAGGTTCTTGTGGACGATGCCAATACCACCGGCCTGCGCCATGGCGATCGCCAGGCGGGCTTCCGTGACGGTATCCATGGCGGCGGATACCAGCGGAATGTTCAGCTCGATCGAACGGGTCAGGCGGGTACGGAGGGAAACATCACGGGGCAGTACCGACGAATAGGCCGGCACAAGCAGCACGTCATCGAATGTGAGTGCTTTCTGGACAAGACGCATAGCAATTCCTCTAGGCGCAAAACCGAATTATACAGGAATGGCACGTTTCTTGACGCGCCTGCGAGTGCCCTTGTGCGAGTCTGCTATGCTCTTTGTCCTTTTTCCGGCATAGGTCTGACCAAGATGGGTATCGGCGTACTGTGCGGCCTGCTGGCCGGCGCGTTCTGGGGCATGGTGTTTATCGCCCCCAAGCTGCTGCCCGTGTTCTCGCCGTGGGAACTCGCGATCGGCCGCTACCTGGCCTATGGGCTGGTCGCGTTCATTGCCGCGCTGCCGCTGATGAAGCGCATCGCCCGCAAGCTGACCCGCGCCGATTGCGTGGCCCTGCTGCGCCAGGCCTTCACCGGCAACCTGCTCTACTACGTGCTGCTGGCCTTCGGCGTGCAGCTGGCCGGCGTCGGCCCGACGTCGCTGATCATCGGCATCCTGCCCATCTCGGTCACCATCATGGGCAGGCGCGACCACGGCGCGGTGCCGCTGTCCCGGCTGATCTGGCCCTTGCTGGTGGTGGCCGCGGGCATCGCCTGCATCAACATCGACCTGTTCGGCGGCGGTGGCGGCGCCCACGGGCAGGCCGGCGCGGCGGCGCTGCGCCCGGCATGGGAGCGCCTGGCGGGCGTCATGTGCGCGGCAGGCGCGCTGGTATGCTGGACGCTCTATGCCGTCGACAACGCGCGCTACCTGCAGCGCAACCCCCAGTACAGCGGCAACGAATGGTCGGCCTTGTACGGCATCTCCACCGGCGTGGTCTCGGTGGTGCTGGCGATCGCTGGCTGGCTGCTGGCCGGCGACAGCCTGGCCGCCGCCGGCAGCGGCCGCGACTGGCACTGGTTCTGGACGGTCAACGCGGCGGTGGCACTGGGCGCGTCGCTGATCGGCAACAACTTGTGGAATATCTCGAGCCGCCGACTGCCGCTCACGCTGTCTGGCCAGATGATCGTGTTCGAGACGCTGTTCGCGCTGGCATATGGCTTTGTGTTCGACCATCGCCTGCCGCGCCCGCTGGAGATTGCCGCCATTGTGTTGTTGATGGTCGGCGTGGCCTGGTCGGTGCGCTTGCACGCCACCGGCAAGTCTGCCTAAACTAGCGGCCAATCCCGGCGGTCAGGGGCGCGCGAGTCACTCGTGGGGCGGGGATCTCCTGCCTGCCTGGGACGACTGCGAATCGTTGCGGATGGCAGTTGCGGCCTGCCGCAGCGCGCGCCCTTCGCAGCCATTGTTCCCCGCAGGCCGTCACCCCGACCCAAGCCAATGAAACCAATGACTGCGCGCAAGACCGCCCGCCCGCTCGCGCTCCTCACGCTCGCCGCCCTGGCCTGCCTTTGCCAGTCCGGCATCGCCCAGGCGCAATGGCAATGGCGCGACGCCAGCGGCCGTACCGTGTTCAGCGATGTCCCGCCGCCGCCCTCGGTGCCGCCCGCCAGCGTGGTCAAGGCCCCCGGGCGCTTTGCCGGCGCCTTGCGGCCCGCCGAGCCGGCGCCGGCCGTGGCGGCCGTGGCGGCCATGTCGGTGAATGCCAGGACGGAGCTGAAAGGCGAGGCGAAAGCAGAGGCCAGGCCGGCCGCGAGCGCGGAAGACGCCTTCCAGAAACGCCGCGCGGACGCGCTCAAGGCCGATGCCGAGCAAGCCACCAGGGACAAGCTCGCCCAGGAACGCCAGGTGCGCTGCACCGAGATGCGCAACTTCGCCACGGCATTGCAGCAAAACCGCCGCATTGCCCTGCCGGCCGCGGATGGCTCGGCGCAGCACCTGAACGACGACCAGCGCCAGGCCGAAATGCAGCGCGCGAACGCGAGCATCGCGGAAAACTGCGCCTAGGCGAGGAAACGGAGCGCCTTGCGCGTCAGCCGCCGCGCAGCCATTTCTGGCCTTCCCTGGTGCCGCCGCGACGGGTTTTCAGCACGCGCTTGCGGCGCGCCGACTTCGGATCCGCCACCAGCGGGCGATAGACTTCGATACGGTCGCCGTCGCGCACGACGGTGTCGGGGGTCTTGAGCTTGCTGAAGATGCCCACGCGCAGGGTGGCGGGATCCACCTCCGGGCAGGCCTGCAGCAACCCGGACGCGCCGATCGCGCCGATGACGCTGGTGCCGGGCGCCACCTCGATTTCCCTCAGGAAGGCGCCTTCAGGGCGGGCGTAGCACACCGATACGCGCACCGTGCCGGCCGCCGCGTCAGCCATTGCCATACACCACCTCGGCCCGCTTGACGAAGGCGTCGACGAAGGTATTGGCGATCATGCTGAACACCGGTCCGATGATCTTCTCCAGCAGGAAGCTGGAGAACTCGTAGTGCAGGTGGAACTCGATCTTGCAGGCGTCCTCGCGCAGCGGCGTGAAGCGCCAGGATCCGCTGAAGACCTTGAAGGGGCCGTCCTCGAACACCATATCGATGCGGGTGGGCCGCTCCTGGGTGTTGCGGGTATGGAAGTACTGCTTGATGCCGTTGAAGTGGATGTGGATCTTGGCGTCGAGCATGGTCTCGGTCTGCTCGAACACCTCCACGCCACCGCACCAGGGGAGGAACTTGGGATAGTCCTCGACTTGCGTGACCAGGTTGTACATCTGCTCGGCGGAGTGGCCGAGCAGCACGGATTTATGGACGTCTGCCATGTATCGGGAAATCGGGTGTATCGGGAAAGCAAGCACGGCCCGAACGAATCCCGGGCGCGGCATGACGCACTGCGGGATCCACCGGGGCGGGCCGGTTTGCTAGAATCGCAATTTTAGCCCACGCACGGCACATCGGCATCCCGGCCGCGTCCTGGCCACAATGCAAGGGCGCCTGGCGGCCTCCCGGCGGCGCGGCCCACCCGCCCGGCTTCCCCATCTGATTTCTGGTTTTTCGTTTTTTTGTTTTTTGTTTTTTGTTTTTTCTTACCTTCATCTCCTCTACCCGGATCGCATGACCATCGCAGACAACAAGAAGGCCTTTTTCGACTACTTCATCGAAGAGCGATACGAGGCGGGGATCGTGCTCGAGGGCTGGGAAGTCAAGGCGATCCGCGCGGGTCGCGTGCAGATCAAGGAGGGTTACGTGGTCGTGCGCGATGCCGAGCTGTTCCTGATCGGCGCCCACATCAGCCCGCTGCAGAGCGCTTCGACCCACATCAACCCCGATGCGGTGCGTACCCGCAAGCTGCTGCTCAAGGCCGAGGAAATCAAGCGGCTGATCGGCAAGGTGGAGCAGCGCGGCTTCACGATCGTGCCACTTAACCTGCATTACACGCGCGGCCGCGTCAAATGCGAGATCGGCCTGGCCAAGGGCAAGAAGCAGTTCGACAAGCGCGAAACCGAGAAGAACCGCGACTGGCAGCGCGAAAAGGCGCGCATCATGAAGGGCGCGACGAAGGAATAAGGCGCGGGGAGCAACGCTCCCGCCTGGCGCCAGCCGCGTGCGTCGCGCGCGCCCTTGCCTGCCCTCCTTGCCTTCCCTGTATCCGCTAGGCCTTCTGCGCTTTCACGATCTGCAGCGCGGCCGCCACCATGCTGCTCATCTCCCCGAGGTTGCCCGGCACGATCAGGGTGTTGCCCTGCTTGGCCAGGTTGCCGAAGGCGCCCACGTATTCCTCCGCTACCTTCAGGTTGACCGCCTCCATGCCGCCATCGGTGCGGATGGCGCGCCCGATCTTCTCGATCGCCTGCGCATTGGCTTCGGCCACGGCCAGGATCGCCGAGGCCTCGCCCTGCGCCCGGTTGATGGCGGCCTGGCGGTCGCCTTCCGATTTCTGGATGGCCGCCTCGCGCGCGCCCGTGGCCAGGTTGATCTGCTCCTGGCGCTTGCCTTCCGACGCCGCGATCAGCGCGCGCTTTTCGCGCTCGGCGGTGATCTGGGCCTGCATGGCATGCAGGATCTCCTTGGGCGGCGTGAGGTCCTTGATCTCGTAGCGCAGCACCTTCACGCCCCAGCTGGCGGCGGCTTCATCGAGCGCGTTGACCACGCTGTGATTGATGTAGTCGCGCTCTTCAAAGGTCTTGTCCAGCTCCAGCTTGCCGATCACCGAGCGCAACGTGGTCTGCGACAACTGGGTGATGGCAACCACGAAATTGCTCGAGCCGTAGGACGCCTTCATCGGATCGGTGACCTGGAAATACAGCACGCCGTCCACCTGCAACTGCGTGTTGTCGCGCGTGATGCAGACCTGGCTGGGCACGTCGAGCGGGATTTCCTTCAGCACGTGCTTGTAGGCCACCCGGTCGATGAAAGGCAGCACCACGGTCAGGCCCGGCGTCAGCGTCGCGCGGTACTTGCCGAGGCGCTCCAGCACCCAGGCATGCTGCTGCGGCACGATCTTGAAGCTCTGCGCCACCAGCACGATCACAGCGACCAGGACCAGCAGGGGCAGCAGGCTGCCGAAGAACTCGAACATGTGACCTCCGTGAGGGGGTTGAAGAAAGACAGAACGGAATAAAAACCGCGGGAAACAGGCCCGCGCCAGGACCAAACGCCTAGCGCGGGCTGACGAACAGGGTGTTGCCGTGCACCTCGACGATGCGGAAGCGCCCGGGCGCCGCGGCGGCGCCGGGCTGTAGCTCGACATCCCATTCGGTGCCGCGGTAGCGCACCCGCGCACGGCCGCCCGAGCCCCACGCCGGCACTTCCAGCTCCTGGCCGATGTCCAGGTTGACGTTGGGATCGCACTCGGCAGCATCGCGCCGCGTGCGGCCGTAGCGGGAGCGCCGCAGCACCACGAAGCCGGCCAGGGCCACCAGCGCGGCCAGCACGGTCTGGCTGGCCGCGGCAAGCCCCCCCAGCGCGGCAAGGCCGCCGGCGGCGGCCCCAAGTGCCACCATCAGCAGGTACAAGGTGCCGAGCGCCAGTTCCGCGATCACCAGCACCGCGGCCAGTGCAAACCAGATGTAGTACGGCGCCATCTCCCCCCCTACCGATCAGCAGTCCCAATTGAAAAACCCCCGCAGCGCCAGGGCGCCTGCGGGGGTTCGGAACACCTGGCGCAGGGCCGGTGTACCGCTATTGTGACTTCAAATGCCTCAGGAAGCCAGTTGCTTCCAGGTATCGATGACCGAGTCCGGGTTCAGCGAGATCGACTTGATGCCTTCCTTGGCCAGCCACTCGGCAAAGTCCGGGTGATCCGAAGGACCCTGGCCGCAGATGCCGACGTACTTGTCCAGGCGCAGCGCGGTGGAGATCGCGCGCGACAGCATGAACTTGACCGCCGGGTCGCGTTCGTCGAAGTCCTTGGCCAGCAGTTCCATGCCGGAGTCGCGGTCCAGGCCCAGCGTGAGCTGGGTCAGGTCGTTCGAGCCGATCGAGAAACCGTCGAAGAACTGCAGGAATTCCTCGGCCAGGATGGCGTTGGACGGCACTTCGCACATCATGATGATACGCAGGCCGTTCTCGCCGCGCTTCAGGCCGTGCTTGGCCAGCAGCTCGATCACCTTCTCGGCCTGGCCGAGCGTGCGCACGAACGGCACCATGATCTCGACATTGGTCAGGCCCATGTCGTCGCGCACGCGCTTCATGGCCTTGCATTCCATCTCGAAGGCTTCGGCGAAGTCTTCGGAGATGTAGCGCGAGGCGCCGCGGAAGCCCAGCATCGGGTTTTCCTCGTCCGGCTCGTAGCGCGAACCGCCGATCAGCTTCTTGTACTCGTTGGACTTGAAGTCCGACAGGCGCACGATGACGGGCTTCGGGTAGAACGCCGCGCCGATGGTGGCGATGCCTTCGGCCAGCTTGTCGACGTAGAACGCGCGCGGGCTGGCGTGGCCGCGGGCCACGCTTTCCACGGCCTTCTTCAGGTCAGCGTCGACCTGCGGGTAGTCGAGGATGGCCTTCGGGTGGACGCCGATATTGTTGTTGATGATGAACTCGAGGCGGGCCAGGCCCACGCCCTGGTTCGGGATCTGGCAGAAGTCGAAGGCCAGTTGCGGGTTGCCGACGTTCATCATGATCTTGACGTCGATTTCCGGCATTTCGCCGCGCTGCACTTCCGTGACCTCGGTCTCGAGCAGGCCGTCGTAGATACGGCCTTCATCGCCCTCGGCGCACGACACCGTCACCAGCGTGCCGTCCTTGAGCACGTCGGTGGCATCGGCGCAGCCGACCACGGCCGGCACGCCCAGTTCGCGCGCGATGATGGCAGCGTGGCAGGTACGGCCACCGCGGTTGGTGACGATGGCAGCCGCGCGCTTCATCACCGGCTCCCAGTTGGGGTCGGTCATGTCGGCGACCAGCACGTCGCCGGGCTGCACGCGTTCCATTTCCGCYGGGTCGTTGATCACGCGCACGCGGCCGGTGCCGATCTTCTGGCCGATCGCGCGGCCGCTGGTCAGCACGGGTGCCGTGCCCTTGAGCTTGAAGCGCTGCTCGGCCTTGCCGGCGGACTGGCTCTTCACGGTCTCCGGGCGCGCCTGCAGGATGTAGATCTTGCCGTCGCGGCCGTCGCGGCCCCATTCGATGTCCATCGGRCGGCCGTAGTGCTTCTCGATGATGACGGCGTACTTGGCCAGCTCGGCCACGTCCGCGTCGGTGATCGAGTAGCGGTTGCGCAGTTCGATGGGCACGTCCACGGTCTTCACGCGGCCGGCTTCGCCCGGCGCGGTGAATTCCATCTTGATCAGCTTGGAGCCGATCGAGCGGCGGATGATCGGGTACTTGCCGGCTTCCAGCGTGGGCTTGAAGACGTAGAACTCGTCGGGGTTGACCGCGCCCTGCACCACGGTTTCGCCCAGGCCGTAGCTGGAAGTGATGAAGACCACTTCCTGGAAGCCCGACTCGGTGTCGATGGTGAACATGACGCCGGAAGCGCCCACGTCCGAGCGCACCATGCGCTGCACGCCGGCCGACAGCGCCACCACGTCATGGGCAAAGCCCTTGTGCACGCGGTAGGAAATGGCGCGGTCGTTGTACAGCGAAGCGAACACGTGGCGGATCTTGTCCAGCACGTCGTCGATGCCGCTGACGTTCAGGTAGGACTCCTGCTGGCCGGCGAACGAGGCGTCGGGCAGGTCTTCGGCGGTGGCCGACGAGCGCACCGCGAACGAGGCTTCGGCGCCTTCGCGCTCTTCGGCACGGGCGTAGAACTCGCGGACTTCCTGCTCGAGACGGGGCTGGAACGGGGCCTTGACGACCCAGTCGCGGATCTCGGCGCCGGCCTCGGCCARTGCCTTGACGTCGTCGACGTCGAGGGCCTTGAGGCGATCGGAAATGCGCTGGGTGAGGTTGTTGTGGGTGAGGAAGTCACGGAACGCGAGCGAGGTGGTGGCAAAGCCGCCGGGAACGCGCACGCCGGCCTCGGCCAGCTGGGAGATCATCTCGCCCAGCGACGAGTTCTTGCCCCCCACGGTTTCCACATCTTCCTTGCGCAACTGCTCGAACGGCAGCACATAGGCGCCGTCAATTGCCGGGTTGTTCATAAAAGCCTCAAAAACAAAGTAAGAAACCTGTTGCTGACGCCCGGAATCTTGTTGGAGTTCTGCTACCGGACGGATCGCTTGGCTAAACAGTCCCGCGCATTCCCACCCTCGGTGGGGACCGGAGTTCGACCGTGATTGCTGCAGCGCACATTGTCGACAATCCGTGGCCGGATCGTTGCCCCGACAGCGCTGGCGGAATTGCTTAGCGAAAAGATCGCCGCTATTCTACCGTGCCGCTCCGCACTTTCGCGGAGCACGGTTTCAAAAAATAATTGTACAGACATGTCCCAGCCCGCCGCTCCCGCCGCGCCCCTTGAGCCGCAGCAATCCCAGGAACCGCGCAAAGAGGAGCGCCCTGCCATCCGTACGGTTTTTATCGTCTCCGATGGCACCGGCATCACCGCGGAAACCTTCAGCCACTCCATCCTGGCCCAGTTCGAGATGCGCTTTCGCAAGGTGCGCATGCCGTTCGTGGACACCCCGGAGAAGGCACATATCGCGGTAGGCAAGATCAACGAGGCCTTCTACGCCGAAGGCGCGCCGCCCATCGTCTTCACCACCCTGGTCAACCAGGAGTCGAACAAGGCGATCCGCCGCGCCAAGGCCATGATCCTGGACATGTTCCAGACCTTCATCGAGCCGCTGGAAAAAGAACTGGGGCTCAAGTCCACGCACGCGATCGGCCGCTTCCACCAGAACGCGGACACCGAGGCCTACCAGAACCGCATCGAGGCGATCAATTTCTCGCTCGCGCACGATGATGGCCAGTCGCACAAGAACCTGGCCGAGGCCGATGTGATCCTGGTGGGCGTGTCGCGCAGCGGCAAGACCCCGACCAGCCTCTACCTGGCGATGCAGTACGGCCTGAAGGCCGCCAACTACCCGCTGATCCCCGACGATTTCGAGCGCGGCAAGCTGCCGACGGCGCTGTACGCGTTCAAGCCGAAGATCTTCGGGCTGTCGATCAACCCGCAGCGGCTGGCCGAGATCCGCAACGAGCGGCGCCCGGGCAGCAAGTACGCCGCGCYGGAAAACTGCCGCTACGAGGTCAACGAGGCCGAGGCSATGATGCGCCGCGAAGGCATCAAGTGGCTGTCGTCCACCCACAAGTCGATCGAAGAGATCGCCACCACGATCCTGCAGGAGATCAAGGTGGAGCGCGACAGCAACTACTGATCGGGAGCGCCGGCGGCGGGGCCGGCGGCAGGAACAGGCTCAGCCGCCCGGCCGCCGCTGGCGCACGGCCTCGAACAGGCAGATCGCCGTGGCTGCCGCCACGTTGAGCGACTCCAGCCCGCCCGGCTGCGGGATGCCCACGGTACGGTCGACCCTGGCCATCCATTCCCGGCTCACGCCGCTGCCCTCGTTGCCCACCACCCAGCCGACCGGCGCACGCAGGTCGGTGTCGTACACCGCGGCCTGAGCGTGCGACGAGGTGGCCAGCAGCGGCACGGCCAGGCGCGGCGCCAGCATCTCGAGCGTGCAATGCTCGACGATATTCAGGTGAAAATTCGCGCCCATGGCCGCACGCAGGGTCTTGGCTGACCAGGCGAAGGCGCTGCCGGTCACCAGGAAGGCATGGCCGATGCCGGCCGCGGCCGCGCTGCGCAGGATGGAGCCGACATTGCCGGCGTCCTGCACACCGTCGAGGATGACGCAGTCGGTGTCGATGCGCGACGGCAGGTGGCCGGACGGCGTATCGATCACCAGCATCAGGTCGATACCGTTGACCACGCCGGCAATCTGCTCGAACAACGCATCGGCCAGCAGCACCACGCGCTCGGGCGCGACCTGCGCCAGCAGCGGTGCGACCTCCGCATGGTCGTAGTGCCGCTCCGACACCACGCACTGCACCGGCTGGCCCAGCGCGGCCAGGTAGGCCTGCGCCAGGTGCACGCCATCCAGCACCGACTGCCCCGCCTTGCGGCGCGCATGCGTCGAGGTGGTCAGCGCCTTGAGATGCTTGAACAGCGCGTTCTCGCGCGAAGTGACGTGTTTCACGATGCCTGCTCCGCCGATGCGTCCCACGCCGACGCGGGTGCCGGCGCGATGGGTCCCCGCGCGATTGCCTCGCGCACGGGCGCGAATGAGCGCCGGTGGTGCGGCGTGGCGCCGAACTCCGCCAGCGCGGCCAGGTGCTGCGGCGTGCCGTAGCCCGCATGGGCATCGAAGCCGTACTGCGGATACGACGCATGCAGCGTGAGCAGCTCGCGGTCGCGCGCGACCTTGGCGAGGATCGACGCCGCCGAGATCGCCTGCACCTTGGCATCGCCCTTGACGATGGCCTCCACCGCGAAGCGCACCTGCGGGCAGCGGTTGCCGTCCACCTGCACCAGGTCCGGCTCGAGGCCGCCGTCGGCCAGGCCATGCACCGCGCGCTGCATGGCCAGCATGGTGGCGTGCAGGATGTTGATGGTGTCGATTTCCTCCACCGACGCAAAGGCGATATGCCAGCCCAGCGCGCGTTCGCGGATCTGCTCGAACAGTTCCTCGCGGCGGCGCGCCGTCAGCACCTTGGAGTCGGCCAGGCCGTCGATGGGCCGGGCGGGATCGAGGATGACCGCGGCGGCATAGACCGGCCCGGCCAGCGGCCCCCTGCCCGCCTCGTCGACGCCGCACAGGCGGCGGGCCTGCGCGGCGGCCGGGGTCAGGTCGAAACCAAGCTGGGCGGCATCGGCCTGCATGGCCCGGGCGGACTGTCGGCGCGCCATTACACGCCCCTCCGTTGGCGGATCAGGTCCGCCACCACGGCCGAGGCGATCTCGGCGGTATTGCGCTTGAGGGTCTGGTGCATCTGGGTGAAATGTTCGCGCAGGAACGCGGTATTGCCTTCGTCGTTGAGCTGCAGCAGGGTCTCGCGCGCCAGCGCCTCGGGCGTGGCGTCGTCCTGCAGCAGCTCGGGCACGACAAAACGGCCCGACAGGATATTGGGCAGCCCCACGTACGGCAGGTAGCCCTGGCGCTTCATGATCTGCGCTGTCAGCCAGGGCACCTTGTACGAGATCACCATCGGCTTCTTGTACAGCGCCGCTTCCAGCGTGGCGGTGCCGCTCGCCAGCAGGATCACGTCGGCGGCTTCCATGGCGAGATGCGACTGGCCATCGACGATGGTGAGCGGGATCTGCGGGAATTGCCGGTGCAGCTCTTCGACGATCTCGCGCAGCGACGCGCTGGCGGCCGGCAGCACGAAGGCCAGGTTGCCGTCCATGTCGTGCATGCGCGCCATGGCGCCGAAGAACGTCGGCCCGAGGTTGCGCACCTCGGACTGCCGGCTGCCCGGCAGCACCGCCACCACGCGGCTTGCGGCGGGCAGGCCCAGCCGCGCGCGCGCGCCTTCGGTATCGGGCACCATCGGGATCACGTCGGCCAGCGGATGTCCCACGTAGGTGGCGGGAATGCCGGCCCTGGCATAGATCTCAGGCTCGAACGGGAACAGGCACAGGATATGGTCCACGGCGCGCGCGATGGTGCGGATGCGCCCGCCGCGCCAGGCCCAGATCGACGGGCTGACAAAGTGCACCACCGGGATGCCGGCACGGCGCAGCGGCACTTCCAGCCCGAAATTGAAATCCGGCGCATCCACGCCGATAAAGCACAGCGGCGGCCGCGCCAGCAGCGAGTCGCGGATCGCGCGGCGCGTGGCCAGGATCTCGCGCAGCGAGCCCAGCACCTCCACATAGCCATTGACCGACAGCGTTTCCATCGGCCATTGCGATTCGAACCCCTGGGCCATCATGCGCGAGCCGCCGATGCCGGCGTAGCGCACGGTCTCGCCGAGGCGCGCCTTGAGCCCGCCCATCAGCAGCGAGGCAAGCAGGTCACCGGAATTCTCGCCGGCGACCATGGCAACCGTGCCGCGCTTGTTCTCGTGCGCCGTGCCCGCTACGTCCGGGGCAGCATCCGTGGCCGGTAGGACACCGTCGACCATGGCGTTGACCGGGTTCAGCGCACAATGCCGCGCTGAGTGGCGGCAATGAAGTCCAGGAAGCCCTGCAACGGCACGCTCGCGCTGCCGTCGGCCTGGGCGATCAGTTGCGCGATCTCGATGCGCGCGGCCTCGAAGCTCAGGTCGGACTTGTAGAGCACCTTGTAGGCCTGGCGCAGCGCCGCGATCTGCGCGGCATCGAAGCCACGACGGCGCATGCCTTCGACGTTGATGCCGTGGGGCGTGGCCTTGTTGCCGCCCTTGTCGCCGGCGGCGATCACGAACGGCGGCAGGTCCTGCACCAGCGCCGAGGCGCCGCCCAGCATGGCATGGGCACCGATGCGCACGAACTGGTGCACCCCGCTCATGCCGCCGAGGATGGCCCAGTCGCCCACCTGCACGTGGCCGGCGATCTGCGCGTTGCTGGAGAACACCGTATGGTTGCCCACCTGGCAGTCATGCGCGATATGCACATAGGCCATGATCCAGTTGTCGTCGCCGATGCTGGTCACGCCCTGGTCCTGCACCGTRCCGGTATGGATSGTSGTGAATTCRCGRATSGTGTTGCGRTCGCCAATYWCSAGSCGCGTCGGCTCGTTGCGGTACTTCATGTCCTGCGGCATGCCGCCGACCGAAGCGTAGGGCCCGATGCGGTTGTCCGCGCCCACGGTGGTATGGCCTTCGACGGTGGTATGCGCGCCCACCTGGGTGCCGCTGCCGAGACGCACGTCGGGACCAATGATCGAGAACGGCCCGACGGTCACGTCGGCGGCGAGTTCGGCCTTGGGGTCGACCAGTGCGCTGGGATGGATTTGCGTCATGCGTCCTGTCCTATGGTCTGAGGAGAAGAGAAGGTACGGTCAATACAAAGTGCCGATGCTGCGATGCCCCGGCCGCGAGCGGTGCGCACGTCCGCCGGGCAATGCCGGCGCGAGCGTGGCGCAGGCCGCTTCAGCGGCCCGGCGTCATTCGGCCTGCTTGACGGTACACATCAGCTCAGCTTCGCAAGCCACCTTGTCGTCCACCGTGGCGAACGCCTTGAACTTCCAGATGCCGCGGATATAGCGCTCGACCGAAACGGTCATGTGCAGCTGGTCGCCCGGCGTGACCACCTGCTTGAAGCGCGCGCCGTCGATGCCGACGAAGTAGTACAGCGAGCCTTCCTTGCGCTCCATCTCGGCGCCGAAGGTCAGCAGGCCGGCCGACTGCGCCAGCGCTTCCAGGATCATCACGCCCGGCATCACGGGATGGCCGGGAAAATGGCCCTGGAAGTAGGGTTCGTTGATCGAGACGTTCTTCAGCGTCTTGATGCGCTTCTGCGGCTCGAGCTCGAGCACGCGGTCCACCAGCAGGATCGGGTAGCGGTGCGGCAGCAGCTTGAGGATCTTCTGGATATCAATATCGGCTGCGGTCATGATGATTTCTCTTCGTTTTGCTGTGTAGGATTGCCGGCCTGGCCACGCAGGCGTTTCTCGAGCTGCACCACGCGCTCGCGCAGCTTGGTGAGCCCCCGCACGATGGCTGCGTTGCGCTCCCAGTCGCCGTGCGGCAGGAAAGGAAACACGCTGGTGAAATGGCCGCCTGGCTTGGTTATGGATTTGGTGATCGAAGTGCCGCCCGATACCGTGGTGCGATCGGCAATGTTCAGGTGGCCGGCAAAATTGGCCGACCCGCCGATCACGCAGAAACGGCCCACCTTGGTGCTGCCGGCGATGGCCGCGCAGCCCGCGATCACAGTATGCGCGCCCACCCTTACGTTATGGGCGATCTGCACCTGGTTGTCGAGCTTGCAGCCGTCCTCGATGACGGTGTCGGCCATGGCGCCGCGGTCGATCGCGGTATTGGCGCCGACCTCTACGTCGTTGCCCAGCACGGCACGGCCGGTCTGGGGAATCTTGACGTACTCCACCCCCGCCGGCCCGATATCGGGCGCGAAGCCAAAGCCGTCGGCGCCCAGCACCACGCCGCTGTGCAGTATGCATCTCATTCCGACCACGCAATGGTGATAGACCGAGACATTGGCATAGATCAGCGTGTCGTCGCCAATCTCCGCGCCCGAGCCGACAAAACCGTTGGCAAGGATGCGCACCCGCTCGCCCAGGCGCGCGCCGCTCTCGATCACCACATTGGGACCGATGAAGCACGACGGCGGCACCACGGCGTCGGGCGCCACGCTGGCGCGCGGATCGATGCCGGTGCGGTGGTCCGTGTTGGCGCGGCGCTCGAAGCCCTGCGCGATGCGGGCAAAGCACACGTAGGGATTGCGCGCCACCAGCCAGTTGCGGCCGTCGGCCTGCCCTTCGGCGCGGATGCGCTCGAGATCGGCTGCCGAGACGATCACGGCGCCGGCGTGCGACGCCAGCGCCTGCGGCAGATACAGGGGATTGGAGAGAAACGAGAGCTGGTCGGGACCGGCCTGGTCGAGCGGCGCGAGGCCGCGCACGGCGAGGTCGGGATCACCCACAACCTGCGCGCCGGTCTCGGTGGCGAGCTGACCCAGTGTGGGTGTTTGCATGGCAGTACTTCCTTGAACGACGGGAGCGACTTGGATGACGAAGCGGTCAGCCGGCTTACTTGCTGCCGGCGTTCAGCGCCTTCATCACATCGTCGGTAATGTCGATGCGCGGATTGACGTACACGGCTTCCTGCACGATCAGGTCGTACTTGCGCTGCTCGGCGAGCTGGCGGATCACGCGGTTGGCGCGCTCGAGCACCTGCGCCAGTTCTTCATTGCGGCGCTGGTTCAGGTCCTCGCGGAACTCGCGCTGCTTGCGCTGGAACTCGCGGTCGAGGTCGGCCACTTCGCGCTGGCGGCGCTGGCGGTCGGCGTCGGCCAGCACGGCGGTGTCCTTGTCGAGCTTGTCCGCGATGCCCTTGATCTTCTGGGCCATGTCCTGCAGTTCGCGGTCGCGCTTGGAGAATTCCTGCTCCAGCTTGACCTGGGCCTGCTTGGCGGGCACCGAGTCGCGCAGGATGCGTTCGGAATTGACGGCCGCGATGCGGGCTTCCTGCGCCATGGCCGGAACGGCGGCCAGCAGCGCGCCGGCCGTCAGCGCCACGGCGGCCAGGCTCTTGATCAGTGGGAACGTTGTTTTCATGAATCGGATCCTCAATCCTCTTTCCTGTCTCTTTCCTGTCTTTCCGCTATCAGAACGCAGTACCGATCTGGAACTGGAAGCGCTGGACCTTGTCGTCCTCGGCCTTCTTCAGCGGGAAGCCCACGCTGACCTTGAGCGGACCGATCGGCGACAGCCAGGACATGCCCACGCCAGTCGAATACTTCAGCTGGCTGAACAGCAGCGGCGCGCCTTCCTCGTACACGTTACCGAAGTCGAAGAAGGTAAACAGGCGCAGCGTGCGGTCCACGCCCGAGCCCGGCAGCGGGAAGATGAATTCCACGTTGCCGATCATCTTGGACGCGCCGCCCACCGGGTTGCCGTTCTGGTCCTTCTTGCCCAGCGTGCTGGTCTGGTAGCCGCGCACCGAGCCGATACCACCGGCGTAGAAGTTCTTGAACACCGGGAACGGCGTGTTGCCGTAGCCGTGGCCATAGGCCACTTCGCCGTTGAAGGCCAGCGTGAAGGCCTTGGACAGCGGGTAGAAGTACTGCTGCTGGACGCTGGCGCGATAGTACTGCGTATCGCCGCCGGGCACGCCGATTTCGACGTTGGCCTGGGTGTAGGGGCCCTTGGTCGGCACCAGCGCGCTGTCGCGGCGGTCGCGCGCCCAGCCGATCGTGAACGGGAAGTTGTTGATCGGGTCGCCGCTGCTCTTGCCCACCTTCTGTAGCCATGCCGTGTACTGGCTCGGCGTATTGACCGAGGTGTACACCTGCGAGCGCTCGTAGCCGATGCCGAAGAACACGGTGTCGGTTTCCGAGAACGGCACGCCGAACTTGAAGCCACCGCCCATCGACACGATCTTGTAGTCCTGGTCGCCGGTGTAGTACAGCGGGCGGGACGTACGGTAGAACACGTCGGTCGAGCGGCTGATGCCGTCCACCGTGAAGTACGGGTCGTACTGCGTCAGCGAGATCGTGCGGAAGGACTTGGCGGTGTTCACGTCCAGGCCCAGGCTGGTACCGGAGCCGAACACGTTGTCCTGGCGCAGGCCGGCCTGCAGCACCAGCTTGTCCGTGGAGGAGAAGCCCAGGCCCAGGCTGATCTGGCCGGTCGGCTTCTCGGTCACGTTGACGTTCACATCGACCTGGTCGGGCGCGCCGGCCACGTCCTCGGTGGTGATGTTGGTGTCGGTGAAATAGCCGGTGCGGTTGATACGGGCCTGCGATTGCGTCAGCTTCTCGCTGTCGAACCACGAGCTTTCCATCTGGCGCATCTCGCGGCGCACCACTTCGTCGCGGGTCTTGCTGTTGCCCACCACGTTGACGCGGCGCACGTATACGCGGCGGCCCGGATCGACCATCAGCGTCAGCGCGACTTCGCGCTTTTCCTTGTCGATCTGCGGTTGCGGGTTGATGGTGGTGAAGGCGTAGCCGTAGGTGCCCAGCAGGTCGGTGATGGCCTTGGTGCTCTGGGTCAGCTTCTCGGACGAGAAGATCTCGCCCTTCTGCAGCTTGAGCAGCTTTTCCATCTCGGCCTGCTTGCCGAGCAGCTCGCCCGCCAGGCGCACGTCGGACACCTTGTACTGGTCGCCTTCCTTGATGTTCAGCGTCAGGAAGATGTCCTTCTTGTCCGGCGTGATCGAGACCTGGGTGGACTCGATGGCGAACTCGAGGTAGCCGCGGTTCAGGTAGTACGAACGCAGCGCTTCCAGGTCGGCGGTGAGCTTCTGCTTGGAATAGAGGTCGTTCTTGGTGTACCAGGACAGCCAGTTCGGGGTCGACAGCTGCATTTCATCGCGCAGCGTGCTTTCCTTGAATGCCTTGTTGCCGACGATATTGATCTGGCGGATCTTGGCCACCGGGCCTTCGTCCACATTGAACACCACCGACACGCGATTGCGGTCAACCGGGGTGATCGTGGTCTGGACGTCGGCCGCGTAGTAGCCGCGCGCCACGTACTGGCGCTTGAGCTCCTGCTCTGCCTTGTCGATCAGCGCCTTGTCGTAATAGCGGGCTTCGGCCACGCCGACCGCGCGCAGGGAGCGGCGCAGGGTGTCCTTGTCGAATTCCTTGATGCCGACGAACTCGAGCTGGGAGATGGCCGGTCGCTCTTCGACCTGGACCACCAGCACGCCGTCCTCGGAACGGATCTGGACATCCTTGAAGAAGCCGGTATTGTAGAGCGCGCGAATCGCTTCCGCGCCCTTGTCGTCGCTGAAGGTCTCGCCGACCTTGACCGGCAGGTAGCCGAATACTGTGCCGGGCTCCACGCGCTGCAGGCCTTCGACACGGATATCCTTGACTACGAATGGCTCCGCGGCCCAACTGACTGGGGTCCAGGCCGCGATGATGGCACTCGCCAGCAAGCCCAGCGAGATGCGCTTATGTCTGATCAATCTTGATCCCCTCTTTGATTCCATGCAGGATTGCGCTCCGATGCTTCACGGGGCTGCGCCTTGTCGGCGTGCGGCGCGAGGTGTCGGTGACACCCGCATGCCGCTGCCGGCAACCTACGTCTAGCCGCGCGCAAGAAACAGCCGGCTGACGTCGTTGAACAAGGCGAGCGAAGTCAGGAGCAAGACGCAGGCGATGCCGACCTTCTGCAGCACAGCCTGCCAGTGGTCTGGTACGGGCCTGCCAGTCAAAAATTCAACGCAATAATACAGCAAATGCCCCCCATCCAATACCGGAATAGGTAACAAATTCAACACACCGAGGCTGACGCTGACCAGCGCCAGGAAGCCCACAAAGGGCTGCCAGCCGAGGTTGGCGGCACGCCCGGCGTAGTCCGCCACGGTCAGCGGCCCGCTCAGGTTCTGCAGCGACGCCTGCCCCACCAGCATCTTGCCGAGCAGCTTGAGCGACAGCGCGCTGGTGGTCCAGACCTGCCCGATCGAACGGGTCATTGCCTCGGCCGGCTGGTAGCGCACGGTCTCCATTTCCACCGCCTGGCTCAGCGCCGCGCCGAGCTTGCCGGTGGCCGCGGCGCCGGCGCTGGCGCCGTCCGGGGCCGGCACGGCATCGAGCTTGACCGGCACGTCGATGCGCTGGCCGCCCCGCTCGATACCCAGCGTGACCTCGGCCCCGGGTCGCGCCCGCACCCCGCGGATCAGCTCGCCCGCCTGGGTCAGCGGCTTGCCTTGCCATGCCACCACGCGGTCGTCCTTGCGCAAGCCGGCGCGCTGCGCGGCGGAATCCGGCAGGACTTCGGTGATCGTGACCGGGCCGCCCTTGAGCGCCAGGCCCAGGATGGCGAGCGGGTCTTCCTCGGGATTGCCGCCGGTATTGGGCAGGCGCGCCAGCCGGACGTCGCGCTCGGCGCCGTCCGGCGCGCGCACGCGCAGCACCGCGCTGGCATCGCCAAAACCCTGGGCGAACACCGCCATGCGCAGGTCGTTCCAGGAGCGCACGCGCTCGGTCTCGCCATTGGCCTGCAGCGACAGGATGCGGTCGCCCTCGCGCAGGCCTGCCTGGGCCGCCGCCGTGCCGGCCGGCGGCGCGGCCACGACGGGCGCGGCCTCGCGCATGCCACCCGCGAACAGCACGAAATACAGCACCACCGCCAGCGCGAAGTTGGCCAGCGGCCCGGCCGCCACGATGGCAAAGCGCTTGCCTACCGGCTGCCGGTTGAAGGCGCGCGGCAAGTCGGCGGGATCGATGGCGGGGTCTCGCTCGGGATCGCGCTCGCGCTCGTCGAGCATCTTGACGTAGCCGCCGAGCGGAATTGCGGCGATGGTCCACTCGGTACGGTCGCGGCCCCTGGATACCCAGCGCAGCAGCGGCCGGCCGAAGCCGATCGAGAAACGCAGCACCTTGACGCCGCACAGGCGCGCGGCAAGGTAGTGACCCATTTCATGGAAATAGATCAAGATGCACAGGGCAACGACAAAGGCGATTACGGTTTGCATGGCAGGCAGCTTGTCGTCAGGGGCTGGCCGCCCCGATGGCATAAAGGATACGCCGGGCCCGTGGCCCCGCATCCCGCTGTCCGGTGGCGGCCGGCAGCGGCCGGCAACAGCCGGCTCGCCGCTATTGTCGCCGATCCCGGCAACAGCCCCGCCAAACTCAGGATGCGCCCCGGTTTTCCAGCAGCTCGGCCGCGCGGCGGCGTGCCTCCTGGTCCGCGCCCAGCACGGCTTCCAGCGCGTCGGCGCTGCCGCCCGCGGTCCGTTCGAGCACGCCGGCCACGATGCGCGCGATGTCCGTAAAGCGGACCTTGCCCTGCAGGAATGCCTCGACCGCGACTTCGTTCGCGGCATTCAGGGTCGCCGGCGCCAGCCCGCCCGCGCGCAGCGCGTCGAACGCCAGGCCCAGGCACGGGAAACGCGTGAGATCCGGGGTTTCGAAGGTAAGCGCGCCGGCAGTGGCCAGGTTCAGCGGCGAAACGCCGGCATCAATGCGCTCGGGATACGCCATGCCGTACGCGATCGGCGTGCGCATGTCGGGGTTGCCAAGCTGGGCCAGCACCGAGCCGTCGGCGTACGACACCATCGAATGCACGATGCTCTGCGGGTGGATCAGCACCTCGATGCGGTCGGCCGGCGCGGCGAACAGCCAGTGCGCCTCGATGACCTCGAGCCCCTTGTTCATCATGGTGGCGGAGTCGACCGAGATCTTGCGCCCCATCACCCAGTTCGGGTGGGCGCAGGCCTCGTCGGGCGAGATGTCGTGCAGCGTGGCCGGGTCGCGCGTGCGGAACGGGCCGCCCGAAGCCGTCAGCACCACCTTGGCCACGCCCGCGCGGTAGCGCGGGTCATCGGCCGGAAGGCACTGGAAGATGGCGTTGTGCTCGCTGTCGATGGGCAGCAGCGTGGCGCCATTTTCGCGCACGGCATCCATGAAGATGCGCCCGGACATGACCAGCGCTTCCTTGTTGGCCAGCAGCACGCGCTTGCCGGCGCGCGCCGCGGCCAGCGAGGGACGCAGGCCTGCCGCGCCGACAATGGCGGCCATTACCGCGTCCACGGCCGCATCGGTGGCAACCGCTTCCAGCGCGGCCTCGCCGTAGCCGACCTCGGTCTTGACGCCATCGGCGCGCAGCAGTGCCTGCAGTCCGGCGGCGGCCTCGGCGGAGCCCATCACGGCATGCGCCGGGCGGAACTCGCGGCACAGGGCTGCCATCTTGTCCACTTGCCGATGCGCCGTCAGCGCGTGCACGACGTAGCGCTCGGGGTGGCGCTTGATCACATCAAGCGTGCTGTCCCCGATCGAGCCGGTGGCACCCAGGACGGTAATACGACGCATATCAGATCAACTCAAAGATAGGTGGCCAGCAAAGCGGCCAACGGGAAAACGGGCAGCAGCGCGTCGATGCGATCGAGCACGCCGCCATGGCCAGGCAGCAGCCGGCTGCTGTCCTTCATGCCGACCTGGCGCTTGAGCAGCGACTCGAACAGGTCGCCCACCACGCTGGCGATCACCAGCAGCGTGGCCAGCAGCGCCACGATCACCACGCCGCCGTGGTCGGCCAGGCGCGAGTACCAGGTCGGCGAAAATGCGTGTGTGGCGGCCAGCGCGAGCGAAATCGCCAGCGCCAGCACCCAGCCGCCGAGCGCACCCTCCCAGGACTTGCCCGGGCTGATGGCGGGCGCAAGCTTGCGCCGCCCGATGGCCTTGCCGACGAAATAGGCGCCGATATCGGCCGCCCAGACCAGCACCGCCACCGACAACAGCACGCCGATGCCCAGCTCGCGCAGGACCAGGGTGGCCTGGCCGAAGGCTGGCAGCATGAACAGTCCGAGCACGACGCCCAGCGCCGTGAAGCCCGGGGTGGCGCGGCGCACGCCGCGCGCCAGCAGCACCAGCGCCACGCCCCAGCAGGCCACGCCGATCTGCAGCAACAGGGTCAGCGCATCGCGCCCGGGCGCCTCATGCCAGGCAATCAGCGCCAGCAGGCAGGCCACGGCATAGGCGTAAGGCCAGAATCCGCGCAGCCCGACCAGGCGCCCGAACTCCCAGCCCGCCAGCAGCACGATCACCGCCACCAGGCCGGCCAGCGCCGACGGCGGCGCCAGGAACAGGATCGGCAGGATCAGCAGCAACAGGCATACGGCGGTGATGACACGGGTAAGGAGCATGCGCTGGGAGGATCCCGGAGTAATGGAAAACAGCTGGAAACAGCTTCAGGCGGTGCCCGAAAGCCCGGACGGCGCCACTACCTGCGCGCTGGTGCGGCCGAAGCGGCGTTCGCGCTGCCGGTACGAGGCAAAGGCCTTGTCCAGTTCCGCGGAGTCGAAATCCGGCCAGAAAACGTCGGTGAAATAGAGCTCCGAGTACGCCAGCTGCCACAGCAGGAAATTGCTGATGCGCTGCTCGCCGCCAGTGCGGATGAACAGGTCCGGCTCCGGCGCGTACGACATGGCCAGGTGCGGCGCCAGCACGGATTCGTCGACCGAATCCGGATCGAGCATCGGAGAGCGTTGCAGCATCTTGCGCATGGCCTGCAGCAGGTCCCAGCGCCCGCCATAGTTGGCGGCGATGGTCACGGTCAGGCCGGAGTTGCCGGCGGTGCGCGCCTCGGCATCGGTGATCAGTTGCTGGATGCGCGGGCTGAAGCGGGCCAGGTCGCCAACCACGCGCACGCGGATATTGTTGGCGTGCATCTTGATCACCTCGCGGCGCAGGGCGGTCATGAACAGCCGCATCAGGAACGAGACCTCGTCGGCCGGACGGCGCCAGTTCTCCGAACTGAAGGCGAACAGGGTCAGGTACTGCACGCCCCGCGCCGCGCACGCCTCGACCACCGCCCGGACTGCATCCAGGCCACGGCTGTGGCCGGCAACGCGCGGCAGGTGCCGCTGGGTCGCCCAGCGGCCGTTGCCATCCATGATGATGGCAACGTGGCGGGGCACATAGGTGGAATCGGGGACGCCGAGCGTGGAACTGATGTGATGCATGATGAGAAACGGTACCGGACAGGGCGACAGCTGGCAAGCCGCCACCCCGTGCCTCACACCGTCATGATCTCCTTGTCCTTCTCGGCGACCATCCGTTCGATCTCGGCGACGAACTTGTCGGTCAGCTTCTGGACTTCGTCCTGCCCGCGGCGCTCGTCGTCCTCGGAGATGGCCTTGTCCTTGACCAGCTTCTTGAACTGCTCGTTGGCATCGCGACGCAGATTGCGCACGGCGACCTTGGCGCCTTCGGCCTCGCCCTTGACGACCTTGGTCAGCTCCTTGCGGCGCTCTTCGGTCAGCATGGGCATCGGCACGCGGATGGTCTCGCCCATGGTGGACGGATTCAGGCCGAGGTCGGCATCGCGGATCGCTTTCTCGATCGCGCCTACCATCTTCTTTTCCCACGGCTGCACGCTGATGGTGCGGGAATCTGCCAGGCCGACGTTGGCCACCTGGCTGATCGGCACCGGCGAGCCGTAGTAATCGACCTGTACGTGATCGAGCAGACCAGTATGGGCGCGACCAGTGCGAATCTTGGCCAGATCGGCCTTGAACGCATCAATGGTCTTCTGCATCTTCTGCTCGACGCTCTTCTTGGTGTCGGCGACGCTCATTTTTACCTCCGGGAGAAACGGGTAACCATGACCCCGGATACCGGGGTCGAAAATGAATCATTCTACTCTTTGCCGCGACCCGCGCCACCCTGCCGGGTGGCGTCCGGCCCACGGCGCCGGGCGATGCGCTTATACGTGCACCAGCGTGCCTTCGTCCTCGCCCATGATGACGTGCCTGAGCGCGCCCGGCTTGACGATCGAGAAAACCTTGATCGGCAGCTTCTGGTCGCGGCACAGGGCGAACGCGGTGGCGTCCATCACCTGCAGGTTGCGCGAGATGGCCTCGTCGAACGAAATCGTGGTGTAGCGCGTGGCGCTCGGGTCCTTCTTGGGGTCGGCGGTATAGACACCGTCCACCTTGGTCGCCTTGAGCACGATCTCGGCACCGATTTCCGCGCCGCGCAGGGCCGCGGCGGTGTCCGTGGTAAAGAACGGGTTGCCGGTGCCGGCGGCGAAGATCACCACCTTGCCCTCTTCGAGCTGGCGGATGGCGCGCGGGCGGATATAGGGCTCGACCACCTGGTCCATGCGCAGCGCGGACTGCACGCGGCCTTCGATATTGGCATGGCGCATGGCGTCCTGCAGGGCCAGCGCGTTCATCATCGTGGCCAGCATGCCCATGTAGTCGGCCGTGGCGCGGTCCATGCCCGCGGCACCGCCGGCCACGCCGCGGAAGATGTTGCCGCCGCCGATCACCACCGCGACCTGTACGCCGAGCTTCACGATCTCGGCAATGTCGTTGACCATGCCCTCGATGGTGGAACGGTTGATGCCGAAGGCATCGTCGCCCATCAGGGCTTCGCCGGACAATTTCAGTAGGACGCGCTTATAGGCAGGCATATTGATTCCCGGAGATGGAGCGGCTCGTTCTTTTGAGCCGCGTATTTGATTGCGAGCTTGAAAGCAGCGGCACGAAACGGCGCCGCCGCCAGGAAAGCCGGTTTTCGGGGTGGCCTGGCTGGCGCGGCGGGCGCGCAGGCAGACGACTGCGGAAACGGGCTATGACGGCCGCGCGGCGCGGCAAAGCGCGGCACGGACACCATTTGTGCCGAGGGGCACCTCGCGGTGCCCCTCGGCATTATACGGCGGCCTGTTTGCGCCCTACCGGGCGCGGGACTGGCCGCCAGGACTTCAGGCCTTCTGGGCGGCTGCCACCTGGGCGGCCACTTCGGCGGCGAAATCGTCCTGCTTCTTCTCGATGCCTTCGCCGACCACGTACAGGGTGAAACCCTTGACCGCGGTGTTGGCAGCCTTGAGCATCTGCTCGACGGTCTGCTTGTCGTTCTTCACGAAGGTCTGGTTCAGCAGCGACACTTCCTTCAGGTACTTCTGCACCGAACCGTCCACCATCTTGGCGACGATCTCGGCCGGCTTGCCCGATTCGGCAGCCTTCTGCTCGGCGATGCTGCGCTCCTTGGCGATCAGCTCCGCCGGCACGTCGGCCGACGACAGCGACACCGGCTTCATCGCGGCCACGTGCATGGCCACGTCCTTGGCGGCCACTTCGTCGCCGTCGAACTCGACCATCACGCCGATGCGGGTGCCGTGCAGGTAGGCTGCCAGCTTGCCGCCGTCGGCGTAGCGCTTGAAGCGGCGGATCGCCAGGTTCTCGCCGATCTTGCCGATCAGCGCGGTACGGGTGGCTTCCACGGTCACGCCGTCGATTTCCAGCGCCGACAGGGCGGCCACGTCGGCCGGGTTCTGCTTGGCGACCAGCTCGGCGACCTTGGCCGAGAAGGCGAGGAAGTCATCGTTCTTCGACACGAAGTCGGTTTCGCAGTTCAGTTCGACCAGTGCGCCGGTGGTGCCGTCGATGAAGGACACGACCACGCCTTCGGCGGTCACGCGCGAAGCGGCCTTGCTGGCCTTGTTGCCGAGCTTGACGCGCAGCAGCTCTTCAGCCTTTTCCAGGTCGCCGTCGGCCTCGGTCAGGGCCTTCTTGCATTCCATCATCGGCGCGTCGGTCTTCGCGCGCAGCTCTGCCACCATGCTTGCGGTAATTGCCGCCATTTGTCACTCCTTGGTTGGTTCGCACCGGCCTGCCCCGCGTGGGTCTGGCGGGCCCGGGCCGGAGGTATGCTCAACTTCACCCGCGACAGATCATGCCCGTGGCGGATGACAACAATTCAAAAAAAGGGGGCGTAACATCCGCCCCCTTGTCTGCCGGAAAGCCCCGGCTGCGCGCAACACCGGCTCCGGGCCGGTCGGCTAGCGTCGATGGTCAGCTGCTTGGGTGCGCGTGCGGGGATCCTTTCGGCAACAAGCCTCAGGCTTCTTCGACTTCGACGAAATCGTCGCCGCCGCGAGCGGCTTCCACCACGTCCTGCACCGCGTTGGCGCGGCCTTCCAGGATCGCGTCAGCCACGCCGCGCACGTACAGGGCCACGGCCTTGCTCGAGTCGTCGTTGCCGGGGATCACGTAGTCGATGCCTTCGGGCGAGTGGTTGGTATCGACCACGCCGATCACGGGCACGCCCAGCTTGTTGGCTTCGGTCACGGCGATCTTGTGGTAGCCGACGTCCACCACGAAGATCGCGTCAGGCACGCCGCCCATGTCCTTGATGCCGCCGATGGACTTCTGCAGCTTGTCCATTTCGCGCTCGAACATCAGCGCTTCCTTCTTGCTCATGGTTTCCAGCGCGCCGGCTTCCTTGGCGGCTTCCATGTCCTTGAGGCGCTTGATCGAGATCTTGACGGTCTTGAAGTTGGTCAGCATGCCGCCGAGCCAGCGGGCGTCGACGTAGGGCATGCCGGCACGGCCTGCTTCTTCAGCCAGGATTTCGCGCGATTGGCGCTTGGTGCCCACGAACAGCACGGTGCCGCGGTTTGCTGCCAGCTGACGCACGTACTTCAGCGCGTCCTGGAACATCGGCAACGTCTTTTCGAGGTTGATGATGTGAATCTTGTTGCGATGACCGAAGATGAACGGAGCCATCTTGGGGTTCCAGAAGCGGGTCTGGTGGCCAAAGTGGCAACCGGCTTCCAGCATTTCGCGCATGGTAACGGACATGTAATTCTCCAAAAGGGTTRGGTCTGAARTCCGCCCCGACATTCCTSAAAAGGAACACCCCGGATGGRCGGACTCGCGATTTCAAATTTCTGGCTACTTCTAGCTACTTCAGGCTTTACGAAGCGGCGCCGAGGACACAGGTCGCAGAAAGCGCCGTGCCAGGGACATTCGAAAGAAAGCCAGCCCAAGATTGTAGCAACAAAAACCCACTTCGCTCAAGGGGCCCGGCATTGCGATGACAGGAAGGCGCGCCGCCGGGCCCGGCAAGCGATGCTCGCCGCACCCTGCTGCCGGCGCGGGCGGACAATCGCCGCCAGGGGCCCGCGCAGCCCATTTTGGCTGCGGTGGGGGCGCGATGGTGCGATAATCTCACCTTTCAGACCCGAATTGAGGCGCAGCCAGTGGCTTCGCCGCCACATTTGCGAGCAGCATGAGCATCCATATCAAGAACGCCGACGATATCGCCCAGATGCGGGTAGCGTGCCGGCTGGCCTCCGAAGTCCTCGATTACATCACGCCCTTCGTCAAGCCCGGCGTGACCACCGGCGAACTCGACCGGCTGTGCCATGCCTACATGCGCGACGTCCAGGGCACGGTGCCCGCGCCGCTGAACTACGCGCCGCCCGGCTATCCGCCCTTCCCCGGCGCCATCTGCACCTCGGTCAACGACGTGATCTGCCACGGCATCCCGGGCGATCGCGTGCTCAAGTCCGGCGACGCGGTCAACCTGGACATCACCGTCATCACCAAGGAAGGCTACTACGGCGACACCAGCCGCATGTTCATCGCCGGCGAGGGCTCGATCCTGGCCAAGCGCCTGGCCCAGGTCACCTTCGAATGCATGTGGAAGGGCATCATGCAGGTGCGCCCGGGTGCCCGCCTCGGCGACATCGGCCATGTGATCCAGGTCCACGCGGAAGGCGCCGGCTACACCGTGGTGCGCGAATACTGCGGCCACGGCATCGGCAAGAATTTCCACGAAGACCCGCAGATCCTGCACTACGGCCGCCCCGGCACCGGCATGGAAATCCAGGCCGGCATGATCTTCACCATCGAGCCGATGGTCAACGCCGGCAAGCGCGACATCCGCACCATGCCCGACCACTGGACCGTCAAGACGCGCGACCGCAGCCTGTCGGCCCAGTGGGAGCACACCATCCTGGTGACCGAGACCGGCTACGACGTGCTCACCGTCTCGGCGGGCACGCCGGCGCCGCCCGCCTTCGTCACCGATTCTGTCGCAGCCTGACGCTAACTGGGCGCCAAAGTTGGCGCCCTTCTTTTTTCAGCCGTCCCTTCGATGTCCCAAGCCCAACCCATGGACGCCACGCCGGAACTCATCCTCGCCACCCGTGTTCGCGATCAGTTGAAGGCCGACAAGCAGGCCGTGTTCGACGAATTCAACACGCACGGCCACGTCGGCCACCTGCTCACGCGCCTGCGGCGCGCGGTGGACACCGCGCTGGTCGAGGCATGGCGCGGCCTGGGCCTGCCGGCGCAGTGCGCGCTGGTGGCGGTGGGCGGCTACGGGCGCGGCGAACTGTTCCCGCACTCGGATGTGGACGTGCTGCTGTTGCTGCCGTCCGAGCCGGACGCGGACACCACCTGCCGCCTGGAAAAGTTCATCGGGCTGTGCTGGGACCTGGGCCTGGAGATCGGCTCTGCCGTGCGCACGGCGGATGACTGCATCCGCGAGTCGCGCCAGGACGTCACCATCCAGACCTCCCTGCTCGAAGCGCGCCTGCTGACCGGCAGCCGCAAGCTGTTCACCGAGTTGCAGACGCGCTACCAGGCCGACCTGGACCCGCGCGCCTTCTTCCAGGCCAAGCTGCTGGAAATACGCCAGCGGCACGCCAAGTACCAGGACACCCCCTACGCGCTCGAACCCAACAGCAAGGAGAGCCCCGGCGGCCTGCGCGACCTGCAGGTGATCCTGTGGATGACCAAGGCCGCGGGCCTGGGCGACAGCTGGAAGGAACTGTTCGAGCGCGGCCTGCTGAGCGAGCGCGAAGCGCAGGAGCTGCAGCGCAACGAGCGCCTGCTCAAGACCATCCGGGCGCGCCTGCACCTGGTGGCCGGACGCCGCCAGGACGTGCTGGTGTTCGACCTGCAGACCGCGCTGGCCGAAGCGTTCGGCTACCGCCAGAACAACAACAAGCGCGCCAGCGAGCAGCTGATGCGGCGGTACTACTGGGCGGCCAAGGCCGTCACCCAGCTCAATATCGTGCTGCTGCTCAATATCGAGGCCATGCTGTTCCCCAGCGAATCCAAGGTGACGCGCGTCATCAACGAGCGCTTCGTCGAACGCCAGGGCATGCTGGAAATCACCAGCGACGATCTCTACGAGCGCGAGCCGCACGCCATCCTGGAAACCTTCCTGGTGTACGAGCGCACGCCAGGGGTCAAGGGCCTGTCGCCGCGCACCCTGCGCGGCCTGTACAACGCGCGCACGGTGATGGATGCGCGCTGGCGCAACGACCCCGAGAACCGCCGCCTGTTCCTGGCCATCGTGCAGGAGCCGCAAGGCATCACCCACGCGCTGCGCCTGATGAACCAGACCAGCGTGCTGGGTCGCTACCTGATCAATTTCCGCCGCATCGTCGGCCAGATGCAGCACGACCTGTTCCACGTCTACACCGTGGACCAGCACATCCTGATGGTGGTGCGCAATATGCGCCGCTTCGCCATCGTCGAGCACACGCACGAATTCCCGTTCTGCAGCCAGCTTATCGCCACCTTCGACCGCCCCTGGGTGCTGTGGGTGGCGGCGCTGTTCCACGACATCGCCAAGGGCCGCGGCGGCGACCACTCCAAGCTCGGCACCAGCGATGCGCGCCGCTTCTGCAAGCAGCACGGCATCGGCCGCGAGGACACCGACCTGATCGCCTGGCTGGTCGAGCACCACCTGACCATGAGCCATGTGGCGCAGAAGCAGGACCTGACCGATGCCGACGTGATCCATGCCTTCGCCCGCGTGGTCGGCAACGAACGCTACCTGACCGCGCTGTACCTGCTGACGGTGGCCGACATCCGCGGCACCAGCCCCAAGGTATGGAATGCGTGGAAGGGCAAGCTGCTCGAAGACCTCTACCGCATCACGCTGCGCGTGCTCGGCGGCGCCCGCGTCGACCCGCACTCGCTGTGGTCGCAGCGCAAGGAAGACACCATCGCGCAGTTGCGCCTGAAGGCCTTCGACCCCGAACTCGGCAAGCCGCTGTGGGCCCAGCTCGACGTGGCCTTCTTCCTGCGCCACGACGCACGCGACATCGCCTGGCTCACGCGCCACCTCTACAACAAGGTCAGCAGCGACGGCCCGGTGGTCAAGGCGCGCGTATCGCCCGCCGGCGAAGGCATGCAGGTGGCGGTCTACGTCAAGGACCAGCCGGACGTGTTCACGCGCATCTGCGGCTACTTCGAACGCAAGAGCTTCTCCATCCAGGAAGCCAAGATCCACACCACCCGGCACGGCTACGCGCTCGACACCTTCCAGGTCACCGATCCCGGCATCGGCGGCGCGGCCAGCGGCAACTACCGCGACATCATCGCGCTGGTCGAGCACGAACTGGCCGAGCGCCTGCAGGCGCATGCCCCGCTGCCGGAACCCTCGCAAGGCAGGCTGTCGCGCCAGTCGCGCAGCTTTCCGATCAAGCCGCGCGTGGACCTGCGCCCCGACGAGCGCGGCCAGTACTACCTGCTGTCGCTCTCGGCCAATGACCGCACCGGCCTGCTGTACGCCATCTCGCGCGTACTGGCCAAGCACCGCATCTCGGTGCATACCGCCCGCATCAACACGCTCGGCGAGCGCGTTGAAGACGTTTTCCTGGTCGACGGCAGCCGCCTCGCCTCGGACAACAAATTGCAGTTACAGCTTGAACAGGACCTGCTGGCGGCGCTGGCCATCTAGGCCGGACGCCCCGCATTGAAGATATGACCGATGACACTTCGCCCAAGCGCAAGACGCTGGGCATCAAGGCCACACCCGCTGGCAATACCCGCAAGCCCGCCGCTACCCGGCCGGTGCGGGTGTCCGACCTGAACCGCCAGCGCGTGCGGGCCGTGGTCGACGGCATCAAGCAGGCACAGGAACGCGCGGGCGGCAGCGACCGCCCGCGCAAGAAACCCGAAGACGGCGCGCAACGCCCGCCGCGCGGCCCGCGCACGGGAGACGGCCAGGACCATCCGCGCCGTTTCGGCGGCCAAGGCGACGATCGTCCGCGCCGTTTCGCCCCCGGCGAAGGCCAGGACCGTCCGCGTCGTTCTGCTCCCGGCGAAGGCCAGGATCGTCCGCGCCGGTTTGCTCCTGGCGAAGGCCAGGATCGTCCCCGCCGCTTCGGCGGTGAAGGCGATGACCGCCAGCGCCGTTTCACCCCCGGCGAAGGCCAGGACCGTCCGCGTCGGTTTGCTCCTGGCGAAGGCCAGGATCGTCCCCGCCGCTTCGGCGGTGAAGGCGATGACCGCCAGCGCCGTTTCACCCCCGGCGAAGGCCAGGACCGTCCGCGTCGTTTTGCTCC